>NZ_JAGDQK010000019.1:0-189134 GCF_017498755.1 Bacillus sp. XF8
CACCACTGGAGCCATTGGCATCAATTAAACAATCGATTGGATATTCGTACACATCATTTCTATCAGTTATATGATGTGAATCAGCCGGAAGAGGCATTACAAATCGAGGGATTAGACTTATTTGAAAGTGAAAAGAAAAAACTAGCAAAACTGTTGGCATAATGAAAAAAGAGCCCCTTGTCCCAGTCTCTTACGCTTGTCACCAGGGCAGATAACAGGTCTAGGAACTGGATGCATGACAGGGTGTTCATCGCCTCGATAGAGGAAGAAAGTAGCTGTACCTTTTCTGTTTTCCTCGGAAGAGAGAAAGAGGTCGTCTTGCCTAAGGACACTACTGAATTTCTATATCGTTGTATCCTCTTTGTTGAACGAGAGGAAGTGTTTTTGTTTGAGCAGAAACATATGAATCCCCCACCTCAAGCTCATGTAGAGGTAGGTGGGGGTAGTTCAATTTGGAGGTTTTAATATTCCAGCGCGAGAATTCGGGTTGCAAAATCCATGGAATCCAAATGCTTCAAAAGTATTTTCTCCAGAGGTTCAATCTAATGGATGGCGTGCTTTTCGAGATGTTCTAGAGCCTAAGCCATACTTTAAAGGATTTTCAATTTGGTTTATTGGTTCAAATAATCGAACTCATGCGTATCAGATTCATAGCAAGGAAGCTGAAATGGTTATAAAGGACTGGTACAAAAAATAATTTTAATAAAGAAATGCGCAAGTTTCGAATTTTGTTACATATATTTTAGTGAAAGGCCTTTCACCATTTTATCACCTAGGGGGCAATCATAATGAAATTTTTGTCTTACCTTACAGTAATTTTGGTGATTCTTGGCGGTTTGAATTGGTTGTTTGTGGCGTTGGATTATAATGTAGTTGAGAAATGGTTTGGTTCTACACCAGCTCTTGTAGATACCATTTATTGGCTCTTTGGTCTTTCTGCTATTTATCAAATTTTCGACCGGTTTTTTACGGACAATTAACTCTTATAAATTTATGAATGGAGTGTTAAGCATGATAAAATGCTTAACACTTTTTTGTATGTTTATAGATAAAAATGTATCTGCAAACGGTTCCATTGCGTCTTGCACCTTAATAAAGCAAAACAAATTGACCGTATATTTTATATAGGTTATAATTCAGAAAGTTTAAAAATTAATATAGTGAAACCTCGATCAGTGGGGTAGGGGTTTCCCCACTGATCGTTAGCCTTAACCAATCGGGCTTTTACGGGCAGTTGTCCTAAAATATCCCATCCTTTCATCTCTCTAAATCTTGAGATGGAGGCTTACTGCCCGTTAAAGCGGGATAAATATAGAAACAGGGAGGTTGTAAGAGTGATGGAGAGAGTTTACAATTTTTCAGCAGGGCCATCTATACTCCCTTTGCCAGTTTTAGAAAAAGTGCAAAAGGAGCTTTCAAATTATAATGGGACAGGCATGTCTGTTATTGAAATGAGTCACCGATCTTCACAGTTTCAAAGTATTATAGATGAAGCAAGTAGCTTGCTTCGTGAATTGATGCACATTCCTGAGAATTATGATGTTTTATTTTTACAAGGAGGGGCATCTCTGCAGTTTTCAATGGTTCCATTAAATTTAATGAATGAACATAAAAGAGCTGGATACGTACTTACGGGTTCATGGTCTAAGAAAGCTTTACAGGAAGCTCAAAAAACTGGGGGAGTAGAAGTTATTGCTTCATCAGAAGAAGATCGTTTTTCAACGATTCCACATGTAGATGTTTCAATGATTCCGAAAGAACTAGATTATGTACATATAACAACGAATAACACGATTGAAGGAACGAAATATGTTGAGTTGCCACAGTTAGAGAATATTCCACTTATTGCTGATATGTCTTCGAATATTTTATCCGAAGAATACGATATAGAGAAATTTGGTTTAATTTATGCAGGAGCACAAAAGAATTTAGGGCCAGCAGGGCTAACGATTGCAATTATTAGAAAAGACTTAATTGGCAAAGCGAACACTTCTTGTCCGACAATGTTAAACTATGAAACTTATAGTAAAAATAATTCCTTATATAATACACCGCCATCCTTTAGTATTTATGTGACGAAGCTAGTACTAGAGTGGTTAAAGGAGCAGGGCGGCGTATCTGCAATGGAAGAACAAAATAGAAAAAAAGCAGCGATTCTATACAATTTTTTAGATGAATCAAAATTATTTACTTCACCAGTTGACCCTGCGTATCGTTCGCTTATGAATATTCCATTTACAACACCATCGAATGATTTAAACGAGCAATTTTTACAAAAAGCTAAAACGTTAGGGTTTGTTACATTGAAAGGCCATCGTTCTGTTGGTGGTATGCGAGCTAGTATTTATAATGCAATGCCAGTAGAAGGTGTTCAACAATTAGTAGATTATATGAAGAATTTTGAGCTAGAGAATAGATAGGGAGATGGGGAAATGTTTCGCGTTCAAACATTAAATCAAATTGCTGAAAAAGGCTTGCAAATTTTTGAGGGAGAGCGATATGAGGTTGGAGAAGGATTAGAACATCCAGATGGTATATTACTTCGAAGCTTTTCCTTACATCAAGAAGAATTTTCAAAAGATTTAAAGGCAATTGCAAGAGCAGGAGCTGGTGTAAATAACATTCCTGTAGAACGTTGTACAGAAAGCGGGATTGTTGTTTTTAATACACCAGGGGCAAATGCAAATGCAGTGAAAGAACTTATTCTTGCGAGTCTTATTATGTCGTCACGTAATATTATAAACGGGGTTGGTTGGACAGCGGGATTAGAAGGTGAAGAAGTTCCGCAGCTTGTAGAAGCAGGAAAAAAACAATTTGTTGGCTCAGAGATAGCAGGAAAACGACTTGGTGTTATTGGACTTGGCGCAATTGGTGCTCTTGTAGCAAACGATGCATTATCTCTTGGTATGGATGTTGTTGGATATGATCCATATATATCTGTTGAAACAGCATGGCGATTATCAACACACGTACAACGTGCATTTAGTTTAGATGAAATCTTTTCGACATGTGACTATATTACATTGCATATTCCATTGACAGATCAAACGAGAGGTATTATTGGAGAACATGCTGTACAAACGATGAAAAAAGGTGTCCGTCTCTTTAACTTCTCAAGAGGAGAACTTGTGGATGAAGTTACGTTAGCAAAAGCTTTAGAAGAAGGAATTATTAATCATTATGTAACTGATTTTCCAAATGAAAATGTAATAAAACTGAAAAATGTGACAGCAACACCTCATCTTGGAGCTTCTACGTATGAGTCTGAAGAGAATTGTGCAGTTATGGCCGCTCGCCAGTTACGTGACTATTTAGAAACAGGAAACATTCGTAATTCAGTAAACTACCCAAATGTGGAACTTCCTTATGTCGGAAAGAAACGAATTACGATTATGCACCAAAACGTTCCGAATATGGTGGGGCAAATTACAGGCTGTTTAGCGGAACACCATATTAATATTGCTGATATGATTAACCGTAGTAAAGGTTCCTTTGCATATACAATGATTGATATTGATAATGGAATTGATGATATAATTAAAGAAAATGTAGTTGAAAACATAAAGAAAATCACAGGTGTAGTAGCTGTTCGAATGATTGTATAAAGGAGAGAGAGAAATTTGGCGACAATTCGACCATTTAGGGCTATTCGTCCAGTATCTGATAAGGCTGCACAAGTTGCGGCACTGCCGTATGATGTGTTAAATAGTGAAGAAGCAAGAGAAGTTGTAAAGGGAAATCCATATTCCTTTTTACATATTGATAAAGCTGAAATAGACTTAGACCCGGCTGTTTCACCATATGATAACAGTGTATATGAAAAGGCAAGTGAAAATTTACAACGTTTAATGAAAGAAGAAATATTGATTCAAGATGAAGAGCCATGTCTTTATATTTATCAATTAACGATGCAAGGGCGAACGCAGTCTGGACTTGTCGTTTGTACATCAATCGATGAGTATACCGATAATACAATTAAAAAGCATGAGCGGACCCGTCATGAAAAAGAACAAGATCGTATTCGTCATGTTGATATATGTAATGCGAATACTGGTCCAATTTTTTCAACATATCGTGCAAAAGAAGAAGTAACAAAGTTAATTGCAAATTGGCAAGAAAATAACACGCCAATTTATCAATTTACTGCTGATGATGGTGTAGAGCATGTAATATGGAAAATCGCAGAAACTGATGCGATTTCTGCATTAGTAGAATTATTTGAAGAGATTTCTTCCTTATATATTGCAGACGGACATCATCGATCAGCATCTGCTGTGAAAGTAGGACTAATGCGTAGGGAACAACATCCGAACTATACAGGAGAAGAAGAGTTTAATTTCTTTTTATCTGTGTTATTCCCTCATGATGAACTATCGATTTGGGATTATAATCGTGTTGTGAGAGACTTAAATGGTTTATCTGAGGAGCAATTTTTACAGCAAATTTCACAATATTTTTATGTGGAAAAAGCAGGTGTTTCTCCATATAAACCAACTGAACCAAAATCATATGGTATGTATTTGGATCAGGGGTGGTATAAACTCACTGTGAAAGAAGAAACATTTGCTGTCCATGATGTTGTAAAACGTTTAGATGTGTCTATTTTACAAGAGCATTTATTGAGTCAAGTACTACAAATTCACGATCCACGTGCTGATACACGCATTGATTTTGTTGGTGGTATTCGAGGTTTAGAGGAGCTAGAGCGCCTTGTAAATCGTGGTGATTATAAAGTAGCGTTTGCTTTATATCCTACATCAATGGAAGATTTATTAGCAATTGCCGATGCGGGAGAAGTTATGCCGCCAAAGTCAACTTGGTTTGAACCGAAGCTTCGTAGCGGACTTTTTATACATTCTTTAGAATAGAGAAAAGACAGCATATCAAATTCAAGACATATAAATATTACGAGTAAAGATAGTAAGGATTGAATATCCCTACTATCTTTTTTTACTATAAGCGCAAACGGAATGGATTGATCGAACTTCCTCTCCAATCCATAAAACAGTATGAACAGGTTCTATCCATTTTCATTCTCTTTGGTGTAGTGCTTGCGCTGCGTGAATGGCTAATGGATAGTTATCTGTAAAAAAACAACGTAATTTTTGTATTGATTAAATGGTTTTGAATGTGATGAAATTTGTAAAATTAAGATTGTTAGGAGGGAGATAAAGTGTCAAATGAAATAATGAGTTACATTGACTATCCAATGGTAAAAATTCCAGAGGGAGAAATAGAATTAAGAGACGATCGAATAAAAAGCAAATGGAAAGTTGAAATAAGATCGTTTCTTCTTTCCCGGTATCCTGTAACTATGGATCTATACTATGCTATTACAAATAAATCACCTAATTCTTTTGATGGAGATCTAAATCCCGTTGTAAATATTTCTTGGAATGATGCAATTTATTTTTGTAACCTACTTTCACAGAAAGCTGGATTGAAAGAGTGTTATTCTATAAGTAATGATGGTGAAAATATTATTTGTAATTGGGAATCTGACGGCTATCGACTTCCTACAGAAGCAGAGTGGCAATATGCATGTAAAGCAGGGACTACTGGTTATAGATATGGAGAGCTTGATAAGATTGCCTGGTATAATGAAAATTCAGGAGGCAAAATCCATGAAGTAGGCAGAAAGGAACCGAATACATGGGGTCTATATGATATGTTAGGGAATGTTTGGGAGTGGTGCTTTGATTTATATGATGAACAAGTGTACGGATCCTACCGAATTTTTCGAGGTGGTAGCTGGGCTGAAGAGGCCAGAGGATGTGGGGCTTCGTGTCGTCGTCGTAGTCATCCTTCATTTTGCATTGACGACCTTGGATTTCGACTTGCTCGGTCTTTTTAGCTCCTACAAACAAGCGGGTTTTACAGCTTAACGAACGGAGAGGTAAGGCTAAATAAAAAAGCCTGTATCGAAAATTACTTAGTAATCGAAGATACAGGCTTTCATTTGTAATGTCTATTAATATTTGTATATATTTAATTTTAAATGCAAGCTTTTTCTTGCAAAAAACACAATTGTTTCTTAATGTAATGGTGTAGAAGGATAAACAAGGAAGGATTTAACGAATATGATACATATTTTATTAGCGGATGATGACGGGCATATTAGAGAATTACTACATTACCACTTACAAAAAGAGGGTTATACAGTTTTTGAAGCTGAGGATGGAAAGGTAGCGCAATCTATATTAGAAAAGGAAAATATTCACCTTGCTATTGTCGATATTATGATGCCATTTGTTGATGGATATACTTTATGCGAAGAAATTAGAAAATATCATGATATACCTGTCATTTTATTGACTGCTAAAGATCAATTGGTGGATAAAGAAAAAGGATTTATTTCAGGAACAGATGATTATATTGTAAAGCCATTTGAACCAGCAGAAGTGATTTTTCGTATGAAAGCTTTACTTCGTCGTTATCAAATGTTGAGTGCAGACGTAATTACGCTGCATGGGACAACGATTGACAGAAAAAGCTTTGAAGTAAAATGTAATGATCAAACAATTTTACTGCCGTTAAAGGAATTTGAATTGTTATCACAACTTGCGAGTTATCCAGGTAGAACCTTTTCGAGAGAAGAGTTAATTGAACTTGTTTGGGGAATGGACTTCGAGGGGGATGAGCGTACAGTAGACGTTCATATTAAGAGGCTTCGAGATCGTTTTTCAAAGCGCACGGATGATTTTCAAATTAAAACGGTACGTGGATTTGGCTATAAGTTGGAGCTGAAATAAGATGAAGTCACTTTATTCTAGATTTGTATTGATTACCATTGGGATTATGCTTCTTAGTAGTGTCATTGGTTTTTTATTAACCAATGTTTATTATCAAGTGAAATTAAAGCCGTATAATAGTGAAAAGATTTTACGTTACGCAGAGGAAGTAAAACATCTGTATGAAAAACAGAATGAGGAAACGAAGGATGAGTATTTGCATTCTATTGCGAAATTAGGTTATGAGATTTATGTAGTAGATGATCAAAAACAGGGGAAACGGATTGGAAATGCCTTTCGGACTATAAAAATTAGCGATGCTACCATTGATGAAGTTTTACAAGGTAAGGTATACAATGGTGTTTCCACTTATCCAACCCGTCTATTTATAACAGGCTTTTTTGATAATGAATTAATTAATAGTGTAGGGGTTCCGCTGAAAGATGGTGATAAGCAATATGCCTTGTTTATTCGCCCTGATATTCAGCAGCAATTCGGTGAAATGAGGATTTTCTTAGCGGTATTGCTTGGATTTATTGTTGTATTAAGTATCATTTTTATTGCGGTTGCAGCGCGTTATATCATTCGTCCGATTCGCACATTTACAAAAGCGACGCAAAAGATTGCAAATGGTGAGTATGATATTGAATTAGAAGAAGGACGAAAAGATGAAATTGGGACATTATCTACAAGTTTTAAAAAGATGACAAAAAGTATAAAAGAGCTAGATCAAATGAGACAAGAGTTTGTTTCTAACGTATCTCACGAATTTCAATCTCCGCTATCTTCCATTCAAGGTTTTTCGAAGACATTACAGTCAGAGAAGATGACAGAAGATGAAAGGAAACATTATTTGCAAATTATTGAAAGCGAAAGTAAGCGAATGTCTAGCTTATGTAAACAGTTACTTATGCTTGCTTCTTTAGATAAAGAGGAAAAAGTTCTTCAAATAAAAGAGTTTGATTTGCAAAAACAAATGAAAGATGTCATTTTTATGTTGGAATGGAAATGGCGTGAAAAAGACATAGCGGTTGAATTTGACGTGCCTAACATAAATATAAAAGGCGATGAGAATTTACTTCATCAAGTTTGGACAAATATATTTACAAATAGTATTAAGTTTACAGACAGTGGTGGAACCATTGTATTTGCTGTAAGGGAATTAGAAACAAGTGTAGAAATTTCAATCTCAGATAGCGGGATTGGCATGGGGCAAGAAGAAGTGAATCGGATTTTTGATCGGTTTTATAAGGTGGATGCGGCAAGGGCTCGTAATGTTGAAGGAAGTGGCTTAGGTTTATCTATTGTGAAGAAAATTGTTGAATTGCATCATGGGGAAATTTCAGTGGAGAGTGTAAGAGGAGAAGGTACAAAGTTTCGAATTGAATTACCTAAATAATGAGGGGCTACTTGAAATAAGTAGTTCCGTTTTCGGGAAGAAACACTTTAAATAATATATGAATTAGCATATCAATTCACATACGAATTGGTATGGTTTTTTGTTGAGGTAACAATATTTTCAAGGGAAACAAGTACAAATATATGCAGAGATAATAAAGTTGTTTAATTTTAACTCTATAAATGTAACAACCACCTAAAAGTTAATCTAGTAGGTGGTTTTAAAGTTGCTTAAAAATAAGTTTTATTTGTTGCTTTTTCCAATGTATCTGATTCGGAATTTTGTACGCTAAAAAGTCCTAAGGATCCGCCCTTTTTTAAGAGGGTTCTTAACAGTTATAAAAATTGACTAGTATCTACCTCGGTGGGATTTTTCCCCTTAACCTGTTTTAACGTCGCTACTATAAGAAAGCTAACAATCACTAATAAAAGCCATGAACTCACCTTTCCTAGATGAACGAGATTCCATGCATCGGTTTGGTTTGGATACTTCCAAGCTCCAAAGAAAGTTGCGATATTTTCAGCTATCCATATAAAAAATCCGATGAGCACAAAAGAAAGTGCGAGTGGCATACGATAACGAGTTCTATCAATCTCGTATGTGACCCACGATTGCCAAAAGACGATAATTACAAGGCCGGATAACCACCAACGAACGTCAATCCAATAATGGTGGGTGAAAAAATTCAAATAAATCGCAGTTACAAGAGGGATAACTACTAAAAACGGTGGCCACTTAACTAGTTCAACTTTCAATCTCCTCCACGCCTGGCAAAGGTAACTCGCTACACTTGCGTACATGAATCCGCTATATAAAGGCACTCCAAAAATTTTGAAATATCCTTCCTCCGGATAAGACCAGGAGCCCATATGTACCTTAAAAAGTTCAAGAGCAAGTCCAATAAGATGGAATAACGTGATAACCTTTAGTTCATCACGTGTTTCAAGCCCGGAACGCACCATCCACCACTGCATCAAAAGACAGATGATGAGCAACCAGTCATACCGTGGTAGGAAGGGAAGTGGCATGATTTGTGTAAAAGCCAAAGAGGCAAAAATAACGACAGGAAACAAACACGATAGGGCCTGCTCAAAGCCGAAACGAACGAGTTGTTTTAGTGCTCTCATGATTTGCGCCTCACTTTATTAATCTTGATTGTCTTCGTCATTTCTGTATTCTAAAATGTCTCCAGGTTGGCATTCCAATGCTTTGCAAATTGCCTCTAAAGTGGAAAATCTAATTGCTTTTGCCTTTCCATTTTTCAATATAGAAAGGTTAGCCATTGTTATTCCAACCCTCTCCGAAAGTTCTGTTACGCTCATTTTCCTTTTAGCCAACATCACATCAATATTGATTATTATTGCCATGTTAATCACCTCAGACCGTTAAGTCATTTTCTGATTTTATATCAATCGCTTCTTTTAACAGTTTTTGGAGAACAGCAGCAAAGACTGCAATCACCATTGAAGCAAAAATAACGACTAATCCGATTAATATGATACCGGGGGCATCGTCTATCTCCGCCATGAGATAAAAGAGTGGCATGCCTACCACATATAAAATACTGATTGTGATAGCACAGTATTTTATATTTTTTAAAGCTCTTACAGATAATTTCGAGAAAGCTTTGTTCTTGTCAATGTAGCTTAGAAGTAGGAACGCCTGATACAACGCAACGAAAAATGGTATCACTGATACATACATAATGATTAAAATGGGATATAGTATATGGGCATAATCTGGATTTACTGGATTATTAGCTAACCAAGGTAAGCCAAATATACATAAAGCAAGAATCGGAATTCCAATAAGAATAACAGCGATCTTTAAAAAGGTCGTTGACACTCGTTTCATAAAAAGCACCTCACTTATTTATTGTCAATTTGAATTTAACACATTATTTATCGTTTAACAATAAATATTTATTTATTATAATGATATTTTTATTGCTACACAAGCGTTAGTTTTAGACAAAGATAAAAAGCATTTCTCATTACAAAGAAATGCTTTATAAAACTTAAAACTATTCAATTTGAAAGTAATATTGCCTGAATGTATGAAACAAACGGGTGATTGAACTAAATAAGCGAAATGATAAATCAACGCTCAGAATGATATTCTCTGAGCGTTTTTGTTTGCTATTAGGTATGCGAATTATAATGTGAATGACCATGTTATTAGAAATATTTTTTAGTTTTCCTTCACAGGAAGTTATATAAAAGCGTGGAATAAACATATAGGTACAGAATGGAGTGATCAAAATGTTAAAAGAAAGTGCACAAATTGTACAAAACAAATTAATAGAATTAGGTTTGAAAAATGAAGTGGTAGAATTGCCAGAGAGTACACGTACTGCACAAGAAGCAGCAGACGCAATTGGCTGTGAAGTAGCTCAAATTGCAAAATCAATTATTTTTAAATTGAAAAATTCTAATGAGCCAATTCTAGTTGTAGCTAGTGGGATTAATCGAGTGAACGAAAAGAAAATAGAGCAATTACTTGGTGAAAAGCTTGGAAAGGCTGCTGCTGATTTTGTTCGTGCTCATACTGGATTTGTGATTGGTGGCGTCCCTCCATTTGGACATGTTCAGGAAATCACGACCTTTATCGATGAAGATCTTCTTCAATATAATGAGATTTGGGCTGCTGCGGGGCATCCGAAGGCAGTATTTCAATTAACTCCTGTACAATTAAACGAAATAACACAAGGGCAAGTTGTTTGTGTGAAATAAAGCGAAACTTAAATCAGCGGGAAGCGGGGCATCCCACATGTCCATCAACCTAAGATTCACTCTAAAAAAATTAATAGATACATTATTTGATATTTTTGGAATCACTTCTGGAAAATGGATTAATAGTTATTGTGACCCCAGGTAGGACGTTTTAAAATGCAATAATTATGGGCATGGCAGTGTTTGTAGTTGCCACGTCCATTTTTTTATTAGTCAATATCATACAATAAAGGTTGAAAAATATGTGCTACACTTACTTTCACAATATCGAAAGGGGGATATTCATATGATACAAGAAGAAAGAACCGTTCTCTTTGACTATGATTTACAAATTGAAGCCTATCGTTTTCATGGTATTATGCAAAAATTTCCAAACCACTTCCATGAATACTATGTAATTGGATTTATAGAGAGTGGACAACGACGATTATCTTGCAAGAACGAAGAGTATGTCATAGGTGCAGGTGATTTAATATTTTTTAATCCTCTAGATAATCATGCTTGTGAACAGATTGACAACAAAACTTTAGATTATCGTTGTTTGAATATTAAGCCTGAAATCATGCGAAAAGTGACAAAAGAGATTACTGGAGAAGATTATCTTCCCCATTTCACAGATCCAGTTGCTTATCGAAGTGAACAAACAAGTTTGTTACATAATCTTCATCAGATGATTATGAACGAATCACCAAATTTTAAGAAGGAAGAAACGTTTTATTTCCTTATTGAGCAATTAATTGAAGAATATACCGAGACCCCCAAAGAAACAGAAAATAGAGCGAAAGAACAAAAAATTGAAAACATATGTCAGTATATAGAAGCACATTATAAAGAGCGTATTGCTTTAGATGATTTAGCAAGAATTTCAAATATGAATAAATATTCTTTGTTACGTGCATTTACCCGTGTTCGAGGAATTACACCGTATCGGTATCTGCAAACGGTTCGTATCAATGAAGCAAAGGAGCTATTGGAACAGGGCGTGAAGCCGTTAGACGCGGCCCTGCAATGTGGTTTTGGGGATCAAAGTCATTTTAGTCATTTCTTTATGGAATTTATCGGACTGACACCTGGACAATACCAAAATATTTTTATTAACCATGATAAATAATCAGCTACAGGAAAGGACTAGACAATGGAAAATAAAAATACTGTTGGTCATATATCAGCACTTATTACCATTTTGATTTGGGGTATAACATTTATTTCTACAAAAATTTTATTGAATGATTTTTCGCCTATTGAGATCCTATTTTTTCGTTTTGTAATAGGGTTCATTGCGTTATTGGTTATATACCCGTACCGACTAAAAGTAACCAATAAAAAACATGAACTCACCTTTGTATGTGCTGGTTTATGTGGTGTCACTTTGTATTACCTTTTGGAAAATATCGCCTTAACCTTTACAATGGCTTCCAATGTAGGCGTAATAAGTTCCGTTGTACCATTTTTTACAGTCATTCTCACATATCTATTTTTGAAAGAGGAACCATTACAGATTAATTTTTTTATTGGATTTGTTGTTGCAATTACTGGCATTTACCTCATCAGCTTTAATGGAACTTCAAATTTCCACCTAAACCCATTGGGGGATTTGTTAGCAGTAACAGCTACTCTAGTTTGGGCTACTTATTCTGTATTAACTAGAAAAATCAGTAGTTACGGATATAATACGATCCAAACGACAAGAAGAGTGTTTTTTTATGGGATTTTACTAATGATTCCTGCTCTATTCTTGTTTGACTTTCAACTGGAACTGGAACGTTTTGCAAATCCCGTTTCCTTATTCAATATATTATTCTTGGGCCTTGGCGCTTCTGCTCTTTGCTTTATTACATGGAACTATGCCGTTAAAGTGTTAGGAACCGTTAAAACCAGCGTCTATATTTACCTGGTCCCTGTCATTACGGTACTTACTTCTATAATTGTATTACACGAACAAATGACATATCTAGCTGCATTGGGGACAATTCTTACATTAGCTGGACTATTTATTTCAGAAAGCAAAATTAAGTTGAAGAAAAAAGAGAAATTTACAAATGAATATACAAAATTAAAAATACGTAATGGTGATTGATTTTGAATCTCTTTTTTGCTTAATTGCTAATACGTCGGCTGTGTGGGCTTTAACATCAAGGGAGAAAATAGATGGAATTATTATTGGATCAGCCGCGAAATGTGTAAAACTAGGTCACAACGATACATCATTTTCTATTAGGTGTTTTTTGGAAGTGTCTATAACATAACTGATTATTCATTTTCACCAACCGAGATTTTACGAGCATATTATCTCCCGCCTAACTTTTTTGTTTTTAGTAAATTTTGAGGTGGAGGATTACGGTTCGTTAAATAAAAATAGTATGAAAAAATTACAGGCGGTGAGTGTTTATAAGGCTGTTTCTCCATTTTTTACACTCCTCTTTAAAATAGAACTGAAAAACAATAAATAGAACAATTTTCAATATTTTTTTGAAAATTGTTCTATTTATTAGGTGTTTTTTTCTGTAATGTTCTGTTCATATTCCGTTCATATTTCTTTTTTAAGATTAGTGCATAGAAAGAAATAGGAAGGAGCGAGCGAAATGTTTTTAGCTCTGCGTGAATTAAAACAATCAAAATTAAGATATGGATTGATCGGACTCATCATGATTTTATTATCATTTTTAGTCCTTGTGATTTCTGGGTTAGCAAATGGCTTATCGTATGATAATGCCTCCTCCATTCAAAATATGGATGCGGCCCAATTTGTATTAGCAAATGATGCGGAAAATAAGTTACTCCGTTCACAAATTAAGAAAGAAGATGTGGATGATGTAGTAGGGCAAGTAGATGCAAAAGATGCTGTACCATTTCATGTGAAAGTTTCCACGTATGAAAAGAAGGATAGTTCGAAAAAGGTTGATATTGCAATTTTTGCGAGTGAACGCGACACGTTCTTGGAACCAAAGATTGTGAAAGGAAACGCATTAGGAACAGCACAAGATGAAATGGTTGCTGATGAATCGATTAAAGAAAAAGGCATAGATATTGGAGATACAATTATTGATCCCGTTTCTAAAAAAGAATTCAAAATCGTTGGCTTTACGAAAGATCAAATGTTTAGTCACACGCCTGTTGTGTATGTGAATCAAGATGTATGGGGGGAAATTGCACAGCCAAATCAAAAGGATTACAGCGCAATTGCACTTCGTACTGATAAAGAGGTAAAAAATGCACATGTGATAGAGAAAAAAGAAGTTCTTCAAAGTATTCCAGGTTATAAAGAGGAACAAGGAACATTAACGATGATCATTGCATTCTTGCTTGTCATTGCTGCCTTATTAATCGGTGTGTTCTTTTATGTCATTACACTACAAAAAACACAACAATTAGGTGTACTAAAAGCAATTGGAACAAAAAATTCGTATTTAGCAAATAGTTTAGTTGTGCAAGCATTATTCTTATCTGTTGTCGCAATGGCTATAAGTATTGTGTTAGTAGAAGGATTGCAAAGAATTTTACCAGAAAGTATGCCATTCTTATTAACAACAGCAATGATTGGTCAATATGCAGGAATCTTTATTGTCATTAGTATTCTAGGAACACTTATTTCCTTATATCAAGTATTAAAAGTTGATGCATTAGAAGCAATTGGAGGTGGCATGTAATGACTTCATTATTAAAATTAGAGGAAGTAAGTAAAGTATATGGAGAAGGGAATACAGAAGTAACTGCCCTTCATCCGATTTCACTTGATGTGAAAGCAGGAGAGTTTATCGGAATTGTTGGTCCCTCTGGATCAGGGAAAAGTACTTTGTTATCGATTGCTGGTGCGTTATTATCACCATCAAAAGGAAACATTTATATTCGTGAGCAAAACATCACGCATTTATCAGAAAAGGAAATGACAGATATTCGTTTAAGAAAGATTGGGTTCATTTTTCAGTTTGCAAATCTCGTTCCATATTTAAATGTAAAAGAACAATTGCTCTACATTGCAAAATTAAAGAAAGAAGACCGAAAAGAATCTGAAAAGCGTGCAGATCATTTGCTAGCTGCATTTGGACTATCTCAGAGAAGAAATCATTACCCAAATCAATTATCTGGGGGAGAAAGACAAAGGGTTGCAATTGCCCGTGCTTTCATGAATAATCCAGATTTAATATTAGCGGATGAACCAACAGCAAGCCTTGATTCAAAACGCGGACGCGAAGTTGTCGAAATGATGAAACGAGAAGTGAAAGAAAGTCAAAAAGCAGCGATTATGATTACGCACGATGAGAGAATGCTTGATGTATGTGATCGTATCTTAACATTACGTGATGGAAAGTTATTATAGGTAGTATAAGAAAAAGCGCAGGATGGATTCCTGTGCTTTTTTGTGTATTATAATTCGTTTAGTTTGGTTTTGGAATTAAATGTTATAATAGTATTATTATTCTGTTATTTGCAGGGGAGGAGGGTGAAAGATGGAGAAAAAAATCATACATATGGAAGGGCTTATTGTTTTAGTAGCTACTATTTATATTTATACATTATATGAGTTTAGCTGGTTGATGTTTCTCTTATTGCTTTTAGCACCTGATGTTTCAATGCTAGCATATCTTATTAATAATCGTATTGGAGCACAAGTTTATAACCTGTTTCATACTTACATAGTATCAATATTCCTTATTTTGATAGGCGTATTTCTAAAATCAGATGCTCCCCTTATGATCGGTTTAATTTGGACTGCTCATATCGGGATGGATCGTCTGTTAGGATATGGTCTTAAATATCAAACGAGTTTTAAAGATACCCATATCCAAAAGTTATAATGTGAAGTGAGATTACTAAACCATATATCTTCTATATAACAAATATGTTTCTAAAGAAATTAGTGACATGTTAGATGAAAGAACAGCTTTTTAGTCATTACAGTCGATTTATTATGCTGAATCAAGTATACTGAGAAATGTTTCCGGAAAATAATTCGAGATAAAGATTCATTGAGGTTGTCTAATTACTGAAGACTTTTTAAAGCTATATTAATGAATAGATGATGTTTAATGGACATTTGAATTAAAATTTTGATCTTACATACAGAAGGAGAGTTAATATGAATTTAGCAAAATTTCCTAGAAAGAAATACACAGAATCATATACGCCAATTGAAAAATTAAATCACTTTTCTGAAGCTCTTGGGGGACCTTCTATTTATTTTAAACGAGATGATTTACTTGGTTTAACGGCTGGTGGAAATAAAACAAGAAAATTAGAGTTCCTTGTGGCGGATGCACAAGCAAAAGGAGCAGATACGTTAATTACATGCGGAGGTATTCAATCTAATCATTGTCGTTTAACGTTAGCAGCTGCTGTGAAAGAAAAAATGAAATGTATCCTTGTACTTGAAGAGGGGCTTGAGGAAGATTCTAAGCCAGATTTCAACGGTAACTACTTTTTATACCACTTACTAGGTGCTGAGAATGTAATTGTTGTGTCGAACGGGACGGACCTTATGGATGAGATGCAAAAAGTAGCGAAAGAGGTAACGGAAAAAGGACATTCACCTTATATCATTCCAGTTGGAGGATCAAACCCTACTGGTGCAATGGGATACATTGCGTGCGCTCAGGAAATCTTAGCGCAGTCCTTTAATGAAGGAATCAATTTCGATGCTGTTGTTTGTGTAAGTGGTAGTGGGGGCATGCATTCTGGTTTGATAACTGGATTTTATGGAAGTCAAAGCGGAATACCGGTAATTGGAATTAATGTAAGCCGAGGAAAAGCTGAGCAGGAAGAAAAAGTATTTCAGCTTGTAAAAGAAACTTCAGCACACGTTGGGATTCCAAACTTTATTCCTCGTGAGGCTGTTACATGTTTCGATGAGTACGTTGGACCAGGATACGCCTTACCAACACCTGAGATGGTTGAAGCTGTTCAGCTATTCGCAAAAACAGAAGGAATTTTACTTGATCCAGTATATACAGGTAAAGCGGCAGCTGGACTTATTGATTTAATCCGTAAAGATACATTTAAGAAGGAAGATAATATTTTATTTGTACACTCAGGTGGTTCACCGGCGTTATATGCGAATACATCGCTTTTTTCCTAAGGATTAATCATACAATTAGGATAAAAAAAGAAAAATGATATAGTATTAGTAGAAGTCAGCACCGGACACTATCTGGTGCTGACTTTTTGTCCTGTGAAATGGAAGTTTCACTTTATCGCTCCGTCTCAAAAAACTCTATCCACTCTCCATCAGGACCAGAGAAGAAAATATAACGTGTTCCATCAGGTAATGTTTCAATTTCCCCTGTTAATAAAAAAGTTACCTGTAACTTCTTCAGTCTCTTAATTTCATCTTCTAGTGAATCCACTTTGAAGCAAATATGATGTACTTTTCCTTCTGCAGGAAGAGAGGGATTATAGCCTTCTATTAATTCAACAATTGTTTCTTGTGATTCCTCTACACCTAAAAAAGCGAGTTTTAAGTTTGGATCTGGATGTCCCATACGTTTTATCAGTTTGAGTCCAACAACTTTTTCGTAAAATGAGATCGATGTTTCTAAGTTTGCAACCATGAGCCCAACATGTTCAATTCGTCTTACTGGCATGATGAATTCCTTCTTTCCATAAATTTCATATGTATCATAATATTGAAAATTAAGAAAATAAGCAAGATAAAAACCTTACAAATTTTATCGTGTTCTATGATATAGTGAGAAAGTATGTTTGGAGAGAAGGAAGGAGACAAAAGGATGAACACAACTTCGCAAACTCCTTCATTAACGGAAACGATGAAAGAGTGGCATCAAGCGTTAGCATATGAAATTAAACATTGGAAAACGATAGGCGGCAGCAAATTATCTATTATAAATGGCCGTTTTTTATATACAGATTATGAGAGTACGGTTTATGTATTTCAGCTTATTTCGGAAGTAAGTCTACCTGATGGAACACCAATTCGAATTGAATTTGATGGTGAGGAAGCAACAGGAGAAGTGCTATCTGTACATGGATTAGAAATCGAACTGAAATTAAATGATTATATACAAGGTGAAATAAGAGAAGCTACTTTATATAGTGAGCCATGGCAGTTATTAGAACAACTGCAAGAGCGGTTGAAAGAAATACGAAAAGATAAACAAAAGCGTCAGCGGGTAAGACGTCTTTTAGATGGAAAGAGCACACCAAAGCATATGGAAAAGATGAAAAATCCGAAGAATGAACTTGCATATCGTTCTTTTTATAATAGGGCGACATATGTTTGGGGACCACCGGGAACAGGGAAGTCTTATAATTTATCACGCATTATTTCGGCGCATTATCAAAAAGGAAAATCGGTACTTGTACTAGCTCATAGTAATGCAGCAGTGGATGTATTAATGAGTGAAGTAACAAAGCAAATAGAAAAGAAAGGAAAGTGGACACCAGGAGAAATTGTCCGGTATGGATTTAGTCAACATGAACATATACGTAATCATGAAACGTTGTTAGCTTCTAGATTAGTGGAAACGACGAATGGATCATGGGGGGAAGAAAAGCTTTATTTAGAAGAAATGCGCCAAGATCTTCGTCAAAAAATATTATCGTATGAAGCAACTTCTTCTGATAAAAAACGTATGCAAGAAATTGAAGGCGATCTTAGAAAACAAAGAGCGAAGATTAAAGAAGTAGAAAGAGAATATATTGAAAATGCACAGGTAATTGGTGCAACACTATCCAAATGTGCAATTGATTCTCTTATTTATGAACGAACATTTGATTTAATTGTTGTGGATGAAGTAAGTATGGCCTATGTACCTCAAATTGCCTTAGCGGCTTCTCTTGGAAAAAGAATTGTCGTTTGTGGTGATTTTTTACAGTTGCCACCAATTGCGATGGCAAACCATGAGCTTGTTAGAAAATGGCTAGGGGAAGATATGTTTTATCATGCCGGCATTGTCCAATCTGTAAATAGTTATGAAACGCATCCAAATTTATTTATGCTGCAAGAACAAAGACGTATGCATGCGGATATATCTAAATTTACAAACTCATTTATTTATAAGAATAGAGTGTTCGATCATCCATCTGTTTCGGCAAGAAAAGACTTAGCGAAATTACAGCCGTTTGCAAACGAAGCGACAGCTCTATTTGATACAAGTTTGATGGGAGCTTATTCGTTAAAAGATGCAGCTTCTGGCTCACGTTTCAATATGATGTCAGGGTTGATTGCGATGCAAATGATTTTAATTGGATTGTTAGATGGCGTTCAATCTATTGGAGTTGTAACCCCATATCGCGCGCAGTCCCGTTTTTTATCAACGTGTATAAGAGAAATTTTGCAAAAAACAAAGTATCGAAATACACCTATTCTAGCAGCGACAGTTCATAAATTTCAAGGATCTGAACGAGACATGATGATATTTGATACAGTAGATAGTTATCCGCAAGAAAGGCCTGGCGTGCTATTCTTTGATCATAAGAATCATCGTCTTGTAAACGTTGCGGTAACGAGGGCGAGAGGGAAGTTCATTCAGTTATCAGACTGTCAGTATATGCGGAAAAATCTTTCTAGAAAACAAGCGTTATCTCACTTAACTGCTCATTTAGAAAGACACGGAAATGTATACGATCGTACAACATCGCGTCCATTGTTAGAACGAAAAATTACAAAACGCTTGAGATGGTTTATGCAAATGAATTTGGAAGAACCAAAAGGATTATTAAAAGATATTTTATCAGCAAAACAAAAAATTATTATTTCGCTTCCAAGTACAAGGCAGATAGATAAAAGAGTATGGCAGGCGTTAATGCGTACGTCAGCGCAAGTAACAATCTATAGTGATGGCCCAATTCCATTAAAAAATGTGAGAATACAAAGGCAAAATAAATCACTGCCATTTTTATTAATTGATGATGAAATCTTTTGGGCAGGAGCGCCTTTAACATCTCAAATGATGTTTGAAGGAAGTCCAGAATTCCCTTATATATGTGCAAGATTACATGCACCTGAAACGATTGGCGTTTTAAAAGGGTTTTTAGATATTCGTTAAAATCAGATCGGAATTCCTTGACATTTACTCGGAATAACACTAGAATGAAAATAATTTAATATAATTTTGTGAAAATAAAAACGATTTTCTTATCACGAGAGGTGGAGGGACTGGCCCTATGAAACCTCGGCAGCGGATTCGATACGAATACTGTGCCAATTCCAGCAAGTGAAAGACTTGAAAGATAAGAAAGAAGGCTATTTTTGAATTTGTATTTTCAAGCCTCTTTCTATCTTTTAGAAAGAGGTTTTTTTATGCGTAAATTTAAAGGAGGAATGGGGAAAATGACAACAAAACAAGTAACGTCACACCGAAATATTATTACGGAAAGTATAGAAGGAAATAAAGAAAAATACTTAAAAGCAAGTCATGATATACATGCGAATCCTGAAATCGGTAATCAAGAATTCTTTGCATCTAGAACATTAAGTTTACTTTTAGGGAGTGCAGGATTTCAGCTTCAACACAATATAGCAGGACATGAAACAGGTTTTATCGCACGAAAAAGCTCTGGGGAAAATGGACCTACAATTGCCTTTTTAGCAGAGTATGACGCTTTGCCTGGATTAGGTCATGCGTGTGGTCATAATTTAATTGGAACAATAAGCGTTGCGGCAGCCGTTGCGTTATCAGAAACAATTGAGGAAATTGGCGGTGAAATCGTTGTATTTGGAACACCAGCAGAAGAAGGTGGTCCAAATGGAAGTGCAAAAGCAAGTTATGTGAAGGCAGGTTTGTTTAACAATATCGATGCAGCACTTATGATTCACCCGAGCGGAAAAACAGCAACGACAAGTCCGTCACTCGCAGTTGATCCATTTGATTTTCATTTTTATGGAAAGTCGGCACATGCAGCAGCGTCACCAGAAGAAGGAATTAATGCATTAGATGCGATTATTCAGCTTTACAATGGAATTAATGCACTGCGTCAACAGCTTCCATCAGATGTGAAAATTCATGGTGTCATTACAGAAGGAGGAAAAGCACCAAATATTATTCCAGATTATGCATCAGCGAGATTCTTTATCCGAGCAGCAACACGTAAGAGATGTGCTGAAGTAACTGAAAAGGTACGGAATATCGCTAAGGGAGCTGCTTTAGCAACAGGAACAACAGTAAAAATCAATCAGTTTCAAAATGAAATAGATGAATTGTTAGTTACGAAGACATTTAATGAGGTGGTTGCGGAGGAATTGGAGCTACTTGGTGAAGATGTAAATCGTAAAGAGAGATTTGGAATCGGTTCAACAGATGCAGGAAATGTGAGTCAAGTCGTACCAACGATTCATCCTTATATCAAAATTGGGCCGGATAATTTAATTGCCCATACGAATGAATTTCGAGAAGCGGCGCGTTCAGAGCTGGGAGACAAAGCATTGGTTACATCTGCGAAGGCATTAGCCTATACAGCATACCGATTAATTACAGAAGAAGGAACGCTTAATCAAATTAAGGAGGAATTTAAGGAAGCGCAGCGAAATCAATGATGCAGAAATATAATTGGTTTGACCTTGGTTATTGGAAAAATGATAGTGAAAGGAGCCTGTCGCTTATTTGGTAGGCTCCTTATTTTTAGTTTCACTTAATTCTCTTATTTGACAAATATAATTAGATATCAGAGTAAAGGTAATGAATTATCGCTTATAAAGAATTTTATTAAGGGAAAGAGTGATTGTTTGGATACAGTTTTAATCTTTAAAATTTCTCAATTAAAGTATTTAAAGCTGTTGATTTTATTCTCTCATATTCCATAGCTCCGGTAAGTTCATCAGCAAGAAGAGGAGATTTTCTAACGTATCTTTCACGAATTACATCGTAAAGTTCATATGGAAATAGCATATCGATAAACATGATTTTTTTCTGTTCAGCTGTTAGGGGAGAAATTGATTCATAAGCGTTAATCATAATATTGAATTGATCATCGTTCCAAACTCCTGTTGTATCTAATAAAGGGATAATCATTTTACGCAAGTCACGAATCGGAAGATCAAAAGAAACTGTATCTAAATCTATAACCCAAATTTGATTGTTAGGATCTAGAAGGGAGTTTCCTGTGCCGTAATCTTGATGGCATAGGTTGGGGCTTGTTTGTAATTGGGTGGTCCATGCTTGATATTCAGAATCTAATAGTCGCTGAAGTGTATGTTTTGCTTCTATAATAAAAGGGTCAATTTCTGCTAAGTACAATTGTGAAAATGGATCATCCTTAGTATTTTGAGCTAGGTTTTTCCAAACCTCCATTTGTTGAAATCTCTTGATATAATGGTTTGGCCAACGTCCTAATTTAGTGAAAATAGGCACTCCTGGTGGTGGCTTGTAACCAATAGACGAAAGATGAAAGTCAGCTAACCCCTTCATAATCATTTCAAGGTCTTCTTGCATAGTAAGTTCAAAAGGCCTTCCCTCAATCCATTCGTATCCAACAAATAAAAATGGACCATGTTTTGTATACAACTGATTATTTTTGTTTGGAATAATACTTGGAACACGCATTCCTTTTTTTGCAAGATAATCTTGTGCATGAATAGAAAATAACGCTTTCTTTTCTGGGCGATGAATTCTTTTTAAGCACATAGGTCCATCTGGTGTATGAATTTTCCATACTAAAGCAAGTTGTCCTCCTTGTATTAATTCAATTGTATTTACAGTAATATCCCAATCTTGAATCATTGTTTCGGCTAATGTTAGTAATCTGTTCTCCTCTTCAGGCGATAATATATATTCTGCTTCTTCTGTATGTTTTTCCAAATATGTCACCATCCTTTATACATTCTCTTATTACTGTATGGTACAGGGCAATTGGTTGTTCTAGCCATTCGCCTTTAAGGATAAAAAGTAGAGGTTTTACCTATTTTGTGTTTGAAATTTGGAAAAGGGTGTTGGATAACTCACAATGGTGAGGAATTTTTCGTAACATATGTTGAAAAGGGTTGTATTTTTTATGAAATGGAGGGTATTTGTATGAAAATCGCGATAATATCTACTGAAAAACTACCCGTACCAGCAATACGAGGAGGAGCTATTCAAATTTATATAGATTCCGTTGCTTCTATTATTGCTTCGAAAGGAAAAGATGTGACAGTTATTTCAATAAATGATCCAAATTTAAAAGAGCTGGAAAAAAGAGAAGGTGTTCGGTATATACGTTTTTCGGAAGATGAATATATTCCTCGTATTATTGAGCATCTACGCAAGGAAAATTATGATGTAGTTCATTTATGTAATCGTCCAAACTGGCTGAAAGTTTTATACGATGCTGCACCAAAGACAAAATTTGTATTAAGTGTGCATAATGAAATGTTTGCATATGAAAAAATGAGTGATGAGGAAGGCCAAACATGTCTTTCAGTGGTTTCAAAAATTGTAACAGTTAGTGATTATATCGGTAAGACAATTACTTCTCGTTTCCCAGCAGCGACAAGTAAGACGAAAACAGTATATTCGGGTGTAGATTTAGATCAATATACTCCTGCTTGGACAGCGAGGGGGAAAGAAGTTAGAAGGTCTGTTCAAAAAGAATTGAATTTACAGAATAAAAAAGTAGTTTTATTTGTTGGTCGATTGAGTAAAGTAAAAGGTCCTCATCTTTTGCTACAAGCACTTCCGAAAATTATTGAACAGCACCCGGATATTATGATGGTTTTTATTGGTTCAAAGTGGTTTGGTGATGATAACGTAAATAATTATGTGAAGCATTTGTATACATTAGGAGCGATGTATAAAGAACATGTAACTTTTATAAAATTTGTAAAGCCGAAGGATATCCCAATTCTTTATGCGATGTCAGATCTTTTTGTTTGTTCTTCTCAGTGGCAAGAGCCACTAGCTAGGGTGCATTATGAAGCGATGGCTGCAGGACTTCCTATTATTACGAGTAACCGAGGCGGTAATCCAGAAGTAATAGATGAAGGGAAAAATGGTTTTATTGTAAATGATTTTGAGAACCCTGATGCATATGCTGAAAAGATTATTGCTCTATTAAATAATAGAAGTAAGGGTGAACAGATGGGAAGAACTGGACGATTAAAAGTTGAGAAGGATTTTAGTTGGGATCGTGTTGCTATGAATTTACTTGGAGTATATGAAGAAGTGTACAGAAAGAAGTAAGAAAGGATGAGGTGAATTGGAAGAGACAACTGGATTAGAGTATGAACATTTAGATAGAGTACTTCGATATTATCCATTTGAGACGAATAATGTTACGCTGCATTCAAGTAGAAGTGGAAGAACGATTTGGGAAGTAGAAACGAATGAAGGAATAAAAATATTAAAACAAGCACATATGAATCCGAAAAGAATGTTGTTTATTGCGGGAGCACATTTACACCTTTTAAAAAATGGGTTGCCAATTACAAAGATTCATAAGACGAATAGAGGAGCTTTTTGTATTGGGGCCGGTGAATATGCATATGTACTATATGATAAACACCAGGGGAAGGAAGTAATCTATTATAGTAAAGAACAATTAGAAAAGGTGCTTATATACGCGGGGAAATTTCAGCGAGCATCCGAGGGGTATATTTCAGAACCAGAAAGCAAGATACGAAGCCGCTTAGGAAAGTGGCATAAGTTGTATAGATGGAAATTACAAGAATTAGAGGGGAATAAGAGGATTGCTCTTTCTTTTCCAAATGATACATTTTCAGTAATGTTTTTAGAGTATGCAGATAAGATGCTAGCGCGTGGCAAGAAAGCATTACAAGAAATTGATGAGCCATACTATAGCCAATGGACAAAAGAGGTCATCGCAGCAAAAGGTTTTTGTCAACAAGATTTTACTTTAGCGAGATTTACAGAAATTGAAGATACTATTTTTATGAAAGAGTTACATTCTATTACAAATGATTTACCCGTTCGTGATTTACGTATTATTTTAAATAAAGTAATGAAAAAGATGTCAGTTTGGGATACTGATTTTGCTGTTCATATGTTGAAGGCATATGATTCTGAGAATCCCTTGTCACAAGAACAATATCGTGTTCTTTGGACAGAGTTATCATTTCCACATTTATTCTGTGCGATTGCTCATAAATATTACTTGGCGCAGAAACGCTCTTGGTCTGATGAAAAATATATTTGGGCATTACAAAATATCATTGCTTTGGAGGATTCAAAAGAGGAATTTCTACAAAACTTTCCTGATATTTTTCACGCAATTAAAAACGAAAGCGGAGGGAAATAAAATGGAATCAAAACAAGAACAGATGGTTATCCCAATTCTAGACTTAGACAAATTTATTTTTTCTCCACCGGGTCCAATGGGATGGGCCCTCACAGAATATGAACAAACGTTAGGTACACCTCAAGATATTGTTTTGAATGAATTGTCTGTAGTAGAAAATTTAGCAGCTGTTAAAGAAGAAGAGTTAGTTGAATTGCCTACAATTGGCTTACTCGATTTGAAAGAGGTGGATAATAACCAAGAAATTGCAACGAGTGAGGAGTTAGTAGAGGAGGTAACTGACGAAGTAACTGACGAAGTAACTGATGAAGTAACTGATGAAATAATTGAGTTGGAAGAGAAAGAAGATCTAGTTCCGCTTGAACCGGAAAAGCCGAAAATAAAAGTCAGGCTTATTGCTCCTCATCAACCAGTAGCTCCCAAGCTAATGGCAGGTGTTGAAATTTCTAAAAAGAAAGAGAAATAAAGAGAAAAAGTCCGCAAGTATATCAATCTTTATGTATCTGCTTAACATACTATATATATGAAACTACAGTGAAGGAGGTTTATAAATGTCTGAAGTGAAAAAAGCAGAAATCAAGTTAGATTTTGACAACGGACTTAATTTTGATTCAAAAAATGGTTTACAGGAAGCTTTAAGGGTTTTAGTTGATGCAATTCAATCCGGATCACATAATGGTATAGAAGTTGAAATTCAGTATGTGGATGAGTCAGAAATGAATATTTCTAACGAAGAAGAAGATGACGAAGAAGAAGCAGTAGAAACAGCAGAAGCAGCAGCAGCAGAAGGCGAAGAAGAAGAAGAAGGCGAAGATGAAGAAGAAGAAGATGAAGAAGAAGGCGAAGATGAAGAAGAAGAAGAAGAAGAAGAAGAAGAAGAAGAAGAAGAAGAAGAAGAAGAAGAAGGCGAAGATGAAGAAGAAGAAGAAGATGATGAAGAAGGCGAAGATGAAGAAGAAGAAGATGAAGAAGAAGGCGAAGAAGAAGAAGAAGAAGAAGAAGGCGAAGAAGAAGAAGAAGAAGAAGATGAAGAAGAAGATGAAGAAGATGAAGATGAAGATGAAGATGAAGATGAAGATGACGATGAATAAAAAAGTACCCCCTATAAAAGGGGGTATTTTTTTATTCTAGATTATTTGAATGTTTATTGAGAAGAATCAGTTGCTTTTACAACTTTTTCATACACATGTTCTAGTCTATTAGCTGTATGCTGAAATTTGGATGGTCTCACCTCTAATTGCTGAAGATGGTAGTTTTTCTGTACATATATATGCTATTTTCATAAATTAACCTCTTTTGTAGAGTTGCTTTAAATAATTTAGTTCTGTTTGTAATCCGTCAGCTAACGAAATGGAAGGGGAGTATTGTAAGAGTGAATTTGCTTTAGAAATATCCGCCCATGTGTGTTTAGGTTCTCCAGGTACCGCTTTGAGAAAATGTGTTTTCGCTGTCTTACCAAGTTTATTTTCTAGCAAGGAAATGATATCTAAAACGGATGCTCGTTCTTTTCCACCAATATTGATTATTTCACCTATTATAGGCTTTTTCGTTTCTAAAGCAGCTATAGTACCGCGTATACAGTCGTCGATATAAGTAAAATCACGTGTTTGAGTTCCGTCACCAAAAATAGTAAGAGGTTTATCTTCTAACATTTGTTTTATTAGCCTATGAAATGCCATATCAGGACGTTGGCGTGGTCCATATACTGTAAAGTATCTTAGAATAACAATCGGTATATGGAAGTTTGTTCGATATATATGACATAGATGCTCTCCGCTTAACTTCGTCACCCCATATGGTGATAAAGGTGTAGGAAACAACTCTTCAGAAACTGAGCCTGATTTTTCGCCATAAACAGAAGAGGTAGAGATATGAATAAATTTACTTAAATTTATATGCTTACACGCTTCAAGTAAACGTTGTGTAGCGACAATATTATTTGTTACATAAGGATCAAAATCTTTCCCCCAACTTGTTCGTACACCAGGAATAGCAGCTAAATGATAGACAATATTTACATCTTGTAAAAGCTGAGATAAATCAGTAGTTAAAATATCACCCTGTATAAATTGAAACCGTGGGTTGTTTTTGAATTGTTGTATATTTTGATTTTTTGATGTAGCAGGAGTAGGACCGATGAAATGATCAATTCCAATTACATTGTAGGATTTGTTTTTGAGTAATGCTTGACATAGATGGGAACCAATAAAACCAGCTGCGCCTGTAACAAGGATTTTCATGGACGACCAACTCCTATATATTGTAAACCATGTTTCTCTACTTCATTTTTTTCAATACAATTACGACCATCAACAATTGTACTTCCTCGCATTAATTTTTTCACTTGTTGCCAATCAAGTGTTTTAAATTCATTCCATTCTGTCGCAATGATTACACAATCAGAATTTATAATAGAAGATTGCAAGTGAGTATGCTCCGTGACATATTTTTTTAGAGGAGAAGGAAGGTGGGCTTTTGGATCATAGGTATGAATTTCGTAGCCAAGAGGAATTAATTTTTCAATCAGTGTAATAGCGAGGGAATAGCGTATATCGTCTGTATTCGGTTTGAAGGAAATTCCTAAGACTGTTATTCGGTTTGAAGATGGGTCTTTTAATTTGTCTTTAATTTTTTCAATATAATGGTCTACTTGTGTGGAATTAATAGATTGTACAGCTTGTAAAATGGGAGTCTCCACTTGTCTGCTCTTCGCTGTATAGATTAATGAATTCAAATCTTTCGGGAAGCAGGAGCCACCATATCCAATTCCAGCTTGGAGAAAATGAGGGTTAATTCGGAAATCATACCCTATTCCTTTTGCTACTTCCGTAATATCAACTTGATATGCGTCACAAATTCTAGCAATTTCATTGATAAAAGATATTTTTGTAGCTAAAAAAGCATTGGAAGTGTATTTAATCATTTCCGCACTACTTAAAGTTGTATGAAAGAATGGAGCTTTAATATCTTTATATATTTCTTGCATAATTTCAAGCGATTTTGTATCGTCTTTTTGTATGCCTACCACTGTTCTATCTGGAAAGAGCATGTCATGGACAGCGGATCCTTCTCGAAGAAATTCGGGATTAGAAACAATATTAAAAAGCGAAGAGTCTATCCCTTTTTTTATGAGTATTTCACCCATGAGTTCATTCGTACCAGTTGGAACTGTACTTTTTGTGATAATCGTTTTATATGATTTTATGTTTTGAGCTATTATATCGATAACAGAATAAATGTATTGTAAATCTGTTTTTCCACTGGGGGCTGAGGGAGTTCCAACAGCAATCATAATAACAGGTGTTTGATGAATAATTTGATCAATATCACTACGAAATTGCAAGCGATTTCGATTTTTATTTAGTAGTTCTTTTAAATCTGGTTCGTAAATAGGGATATCTCCTTTTTGAAGAAGATCAATTTTATTTTGATCTTTATCAACACAAACAACATGATGTCCTAAATTTGCTAATACTGCTGCTGAAGTTAGTCCAACATAGCCAGAACCTATTATACATATGTCCATAATAAGGCACTCACCTTTCTGAAAATTAGTACTTGCTTGTATATTATATTGGTGGACAAGTCTGACTTGTGCCATATCAAAAGCCCTATTCATACGATAAGCGATAGGGAGAGATAAGTTAAATGCCTTTTTTTGATAGATTGATGAGCGGATAACGGATTACTGAATATACTATTCTAAATAGGATGAAGGGGCGAGGATCGTGATAAAAAAAGCAATAATTCCAGCTGCCGGTTATGGTACGCGTAGTCTTCCTATTACAAAAGTAGTTCCAAAAGAGATGTTTCCAATAGGGAATAAGCCTGCAATTCATTATATTGTAGAAGAAGCTGTAAAATCTGGAATTGAACAAATATTAATTGTTCTTTCAAGAACAAAAAATTTAATAGTTGATTATTTTGATTATTCATTAGAATTGGAAGCGTTTTTAGAAAGAGGGGACAAATCACATTTGTTAAAAGACCTTTCTATCCCTAGTATTCAAATTCATTATACGAGGCAGCCATATGCAAGAGGTTTGGGGGAAGCGATAAAACTAGCGGAAACATTTATAGGTAATGATCCTTTTGCTGTGCTTTTACCAGATGATATCGTAATTTCGGATAAAGAAACAGCTTTAAATCAATTAATTAGGACATACGAAGAGACAAAAAGCAGTGTACTAGGTATTCATACAGTACCGGATGAACATTTAAAAAAATATGGGATTGTAAAAGGAGATATTGTAAAAAAGGATTATATTCAAATTACAAATATTGTTGAAAAACCGAAAGTAAATCCCCCATCTAATTTTGCAGTGATTGGTCGATATGTTTTTACACCAGATATTTTTCCTTTGTTAAAAAACATTCAGCCTGGGGTCGGGGGCGAATATCAACTAACTGATGCGATCCATTCTTTACTTACAATGAAAAACGTATATGGGAAAATCATCGAAGGAAACCGATATGATATTGGACAAGAAGATGAATATATTCAACTTCTTAATCGTATACATGGACAAAATAAAGGGAGTAAGAATTAAAGGGTGGTAATATTTCCTTATGCATGTGAGTAATTTAATAAGTACATATTAAGTTACCTACATGCATTGTTGTATGTTTTTTATAAGTGTATTACCTATTGAAAAGGAAGAGAGTATCATGGGAGTTTGATTCAAAGTTTGAAATGATACATTTCTGCTTTTTGAAAGAAATAGTTTTGTTATTTTCCTCCAATTTTAGAGTTGAATATTCATATCAGAATTCATTACAATTAAACTAATGTGAGCTTTACAGATATACAACGAAGTATAGTATGTAATGTCTGAATTTTTAAAAAGGAGAAGATTAATGCAACTATTGGTAAGAAAAGCTATAAGTTATTATTTTACAGATATTCACGCATTACAAATAGAAGAAGAATTAAACAAAGGAAGTTGGAATAAAGATTTACATTATAAAATAATGATTAATGGAAAGAGATATTCTGCAAGATTTTTAGGTGTCAATCGAACAGAAAATCCTGCTTTTGGGCATATAACAAATAAGCAATTAGAAGAGCAAATAAGATTTTCGCGTTATTTAAGGGAGCATGATATTCCTTTTATGAGGATTATGCAATCATCTACTAATCATCCATTTGTTTTTTTTACATGGAATGATGAAGTGTATCGATTTGTATTATCAGAATGGATTGAAGGTATTCATATTACATATTGTGATGAAAATATTGCAGAGGAATTTGGCAGAGAGGCAAGAAGGTTTCATGATATTTCCAGCAGATTTCAAAGTTCTACTTTTTCAAAGAAATCACATTTACATGGATATAAGGAATTCATAAAACTACTTCGTAACGAAGTACCTGCACGTATTGTTTTGAGTGAGAGCACAAGCGTATTACAAAATTATCTAGAAGTGGCGGAATACCATATTGAGAAAGCGTATTCAAAAGACTTGAACTTCATTATGCAATCAGATTTAAACCCTCTTAATATTATTTGGGATTCGAACCAGAAAATAAAAGGAATTGTAGATTTTGAATCGATTGGTTATGGAGATCGTATAGAAGGGTTGGCGTGGCTCATAAAGTGGTATTCTCGAACGAAAGGGATATCTTCACATGAAGTTTGTCCTAAAGTTGCTCAAGCATTTTTGAAGGGATATGATTCAGGGGATTTTCTAGATTCGACTGATAACGAAAGACTATCCTCACTATTATGGTTGTCTGGTTGCTTGAATTGGAATTTTGTTAAGAAGACACTTGAGAGTTTAGAAGAAAATTGTGAAAGGTTACTTGAAGAGCATCTAGAGTTTTATAAGTTACGAGGAGAAAAATTATATTCCTTATTAAAGGTAGATTAATTGTTTCTTTTTTATTTTTAAAAAAGTCTAGGGGGTAAAAAAGAGGAAGAAAATTGTATTAAAATACTTTAGAAAGGCGCAATGAAATCAGTAATCTGATTAATCTTGTAAAAGTAGTCTTCCGAAAGTCTATTTGGGTAAAAAGGTAATTTCACTCAGCTGCTTTATAAGGAATTAGAAAAAACATAATTGAAAAGGAACTTGTTTAGATGCATGATTCGGAAAAGGAATTTAAAAAGGATGGGTTGCAATGAATATTGAACAATTACAATATATTATCAAGGTTGCTGAGACACGCTCCATTTCTAGTTCATCGGAAATCCTCCACATCTCTCAGACTGGAATCAGTATGGCTGGCTATTACAAACCTGGAGAAAGAACTCGGTATAAAAATATTCAAGCGATCGCGAACAGGTACAATACCGACAAAAGAGGGGAAGGAAATCATCCAAAAAGCTTATGAGGTCGTGAGCAAACTTCAAGAAATAAGAGATAAGGCTCAGACTTATGCAGATACTATGGAGAAGGAATTGAGATTATCATCAACTCAAGGTTTGTTTCTCACCATTTTGCCTAAAGCTTTAGCCTTATTCAAGAAAAAGTATCCGAATGTAAACGTTATTATCGAGGAAAAGGGAGGACATTATGTTATCGACGATGTTATAAAGAGTAAAGTTGACATTGGACTAATGCATATCCCGAAAAAGAAACCGAAAGAAGAAGAATTAGATTTTCAAATTCTATTGAAAGGAAAACTAATCGTCACTGTCAGTAGGCATTCCCCATTGGTAAATCGAAAAAATGTAACTCCACAGGATTTGCTTGAGCAGAATCTTGTAGTCTATAACGGACCGAACATGCATACATTTATCCGATATTTTTTTAATCGCTTTGGTAAAATGAATATTTTATTTTCTACAAACAATACAGAAATTATGAAAAAAACAGTGGCTGAAGGTTTAGCTATTGCTTTTTCTTATGACGTTGGAATTAATACCGATCCATATTATCTGAGTGGTGAACTTGTTCCTATTCCATTAATCAATATGGAACACAATTCCCTAGACATGGGATGGGTACAATCGAGGAAACATTGCTTGTCGAAAGCTGCCAAAGAGTTTATCAAGTGTCTTGAACTCTATGCATCTACTTATAAATATTAGTGCGGTATCTTAGTGATATTCGTACTAATATTTTTTTTATTCAATGATTATTCATCATATTTTTGAAACAAGGTTGAATATTATTTGTTATTTTTAAAATTTTATATCAATTTTATTTAAGTTATTATAACTAATTGTTAATTTACTTAAATAAAGTTTATAACTATAATTAACTAAAGATTCAGAAAAAATGGATTCAAGGAATTTAAATCATAATACAAGGAATGCTAACAGATTATAATTCTGGTATTCATTTAATTATTTATTAGACTATACGAAATCAAACAAGTAGAAAGAAGGGAAATATATGATAACAGCAAATGGAGAGAATTTAAAGGTACTTCATACCAAATTGTGTAGTTTTATTCAAAATGAATTACTTCCTTATGAAGCAGAACAGAAATTGAATGCCGAAAAGGATATTCCGATGGAAGCGATTAAATGGGTTAGAAAACGATCAAGAGAATTAGGGTTTTACGGGATTAACCTACCTAAGGAGCTTGGAGGAAAAAACCTTAGCTTAAAAGGACTGTGCTTGTTGAAAGAAGAACTGGCTCGTTCGGGAGCGGTATTATGGGGACAGGTTATCGGAGAAATAGGGGGGCCACTAAGAATTGGGCAAATGCTGGACAGTTTTACACAAGAACAGAGAGAAAAGTATCTTCTTCCAATTGTTACTGGAGAATCTAGTTGTTGTTTTGCTCTCACGGAATCCAATGCGGGCTCAGATGCATTTGCAATCGAGACGACAGCTGTTAGAGAAGGAGATGATTATATATTAAATGGACAGAAGCGTTTTATCAGTGCAGCTCCTTATGCTGATTTTGCCATTGTGATAGCCAAGGAATTGCTGGGTGAAAAGAAAGAGAGAATCACTGCTTTTCTCGTAGACAAAAAAACACCGAGTAATCCCGGCTTCGAATTAGGAAATATTCAAGTCCCAATTTCAGGATTTGTTTTTTATAGAAAGGAAACGAAGTCTTTATATTTTGAAAATACTTTCGTTTCTAGATATTATATAGCTAGACACATAGAAAAGGGGATTTGTTCATGAGAATAATAAATGAACGAGCAGTGTTACGATTAATGGATACAAATGACACAGATAAATTATTTTCAATTATAGAAGGAAATAAAGAAATATGGACGTATTTAATATCTAAAATGGATAACTATCAAGATATGAAGCAATATGTTGAAACTGCAGTGAAAAGATATAAAAAGGGGACGGATTTACCGTTTGTTGTGATAGATCAAAAGACGAATGAAATTGTAGGCAGTACACGTTTGTATAGTATTTCAAATGACAACAAAACGGTTGAACTCGGTCAAACATGGTATCATCCGAGTGTACAACGAACAAGTATTAATACGGAATGTAAGTACATGTTATTACAATATGCGTTTGAAGAATTACAGATGCTTCGTGTACAAATAAAGACAGATCTACGAAATGAAAAAGCACAGCGAGCAATTGAAAGGCTAGGCGCAGTAAAAGAAGGGGTATTACGAAATGAAAGAAGGTTACCGAGTGGCTATGTAAGGGATGCAGTAGTATATAGCATCATTGCAAGCGAGTGGCCAGTCGTAAAAGAACAGCTACTGCAAAAAATGCATTTGTATAAATAGGAGGTTTATATGGCAAGCATTGAAACAAAGAGACTAAAGATGATTCCTTTTACATTAGAACTTGTAGAGGCAACGATAAAAGGAAGGGAAGAGCTTCAAGAAATCATACCGTATAAAATATCTTTAGAATGGCCAATGCCTGATTATAAAGATATTTTACCTTGGATTGCTGAAGGTTTACGAAAAAATCCAGAACAAAGTAAGTGGAGTGGGCTAATTATTCATAAGGAAGATAATATCATCATTGGTGATATGGGGTGTAAAGGTGCACCCGATTCAATCGGAACAGTTGAAGTTGGATATAGTATAGTATCAAGTTATCAAGGAAATGGTTATGCGACTGAAATGGTGAGAGCCTTTGTAGAATGGTTGCAGCAGAATGAGGAAGTACAAACGATTCAAGCAGATTGTTTCACCAGTAACGTTGCTTCAAGTAGAGTGTTAGAAAAAGCAGGCTTTACATGTGTACTTGAGGAACAACATATGAAATATTGGATTGTAAAGTGAAGTGGAAGAGGTATACGTCCCTAAGAGGGGAAAATATACCTCTTTTTCTTACAAAATGATTACTTCTTTTATATACTTTTGTTTCATCATTCCCTTCTGTGAAGAAATTCGTTACAATGGAGTTATATGAGAAATTTGTACATAAATCAAATTCATAAAGTATGAACCACACATAATAGTAAATTAAAAATCCTCTATTTGAATGAAAACCCTTTATAGCACGAATCGATTGTTGAGAAAAGTGCCTTCTTTCAAATAAACTCAAATGTAATGATTCAAAAAAGGATCATTTTAAATTAATAGAAGTATGGATGATGCACGGAGGCTAGTACAAATGAAACAAAATAAGAAAAATAAAAAAAGAAGAATCTTGCAAGTGTTCTTGCTTATGATTAGTTCTATGATTCTATTTGTAAGTTATGTAGCTTACGATATTTGGAGTTATCGCTTTAAAACAGATGAGGTACCTACAGATGCTGCTGTTGTACTAGGAGCGGCTTCTTGGAACGGAAAACCGTCTCCTGTATTTCGCGAAAGAATCAATCATGCGATTTCCTTGTACAAGAATGGAAGTATTAAAAAAATTATTTTTACAGGTGGTACCAAATTTGAAGCGGAGCAGGAAGAAGCACGTACTGCGAAAGCGTATGCATTAAAGCATAACGTAAAGGATGAAGACATATTAATTGAAACACAGTCACGTTTTACAGAAGATAATTTAAAGAATGCTAAGCAGGTCGGAATTGACAATGGCTTACATACATACACGATTGTAAGTGATCCTCTTCATATGAAGCGAGCGATGAGAATAGCGAAGCATATTGGGATGGATGCGTATGCATCACCAACTCCAACATCAGCATATAAAACATTAGATACAGAAATTCCGTTCTTTTTTAAAGAATTATGTTCTTATATTGGGTATGTTGCATCGTTACCTTTACGTATTTTAAAAGGTGATTAAAAAGCAAGAAAAGGATAGATAAAGGCAGAGTAATTCTGCTAAGTCTATCCTTTTTTATGTAAGTACGGTTTGAATTTTCTATAACTTAACAAATTATAGAATTTTTTTCGATTAAAACCTTGTATTTTCATCGGAATAGTGACACAATAGAGGGCATAATCAAATATAATCTTATCGAGAGAAGTGGAGGGAACGGCCCAATGAAACTTCAGCAACCTGAAAGAGAATGAAAAGGTGCTAATTCCGAGTAGATAAGAAGGAAAAGAGATGACAACCTTCTTATATGTAAGGTTGTTTTTTAGTAGGAGGAGAGAAGATGAAGCGTTTATTTTTTACACTTGTAAGTATTGTATGTAGTTTATTTGTTATTACTGGTTGTACGCAGTCATCAGCGGGCGATCAAAAAGAAATTCGTTTAGGTTTTACGCCTGGTCCGTATAGTGATCAAGTGAAAAAATCCGTACAACCGTATTTAGAGAAAAAGGGGTATAAAATTAAAATTGTAGAGTTTAATTCACCAAACGAAACAAATCCCGCACTAACGAATAAGGATATTGATGCAAATATATTTCAAAGTACTGCTTTTATGGAATCTTACGCAAAAGAAAATAATGCGAAAATTTCAAGCATTATTCAAGTTCCATCAGCACCTCAAGGTGTATACTCTGAAAAACATAAATCATTAGATGATTTGAAAGATGGAATGAAAATCGGGGTACCAAATGATCCGGTTAATTTAGAACGTGCATTACGTATTTTAGAAGGCATTGGCTGGGTGAAATTAAAAGAAAATGTAAATATTTTAACAATTTCCGAAAAAGATATAACGTTTAAAAAGAAAGATTTTAAATTGGTACCGCTTGAATCACCACAAATCCCAAGGGCAATGAAAGATTTAGATTACGGTATTATTAACGGAAACCTTGTCATTTCATCTGGACATAAGTTAAAAGAAGCACTGGAATTAGAAAAAACGCCATCACAACATAGAATTATTGTTACTGTTCGTGATGAAGATAAGGAAAAAACATTTGCTAAAGATTTAATTGAGGCATATCATTCACCAGAATTTAAAAAGATGATTCAATCTGAAGAACAATTTGAAGGTTTTGTTTTACCAGACTACTTAAAGTAAAGGAGATTTTCATATGACGCTCACGTTTGTAGAAACAGAAGAACAGCTTCTCATATTAGAGAAAATAAAAGGATTAACTCCTAAGTTTGCGGAAAGAGAACATCAACTGAGTGAACTGGGATCTTTTCCTTTTGAAAATATTAAAGATTTACAGAATATTGGTTATACAAAGTTAACCCTCCCGAAAGACTTTGGGGGAAAAGCTATTTCATTATATGATTTTGTTTTATTTCAAGAGAAAATTGCAGAGGGTGATGGAGCAACGGCTCTATCAATTGGTTGGCATCTTGGAATTGTGAAAGAGCTTGCTGAAAATCGGTCGTGGAAACCTGATATGTTTTCTTGGTTTTGCGAAGAAGTAAAAAAAGGTGCTCTCTTTAACCGAGCGGCAACAGAACCAAAAACAGGGAGTCCAACGCGGGGCGGAAAACCAGAAACGTTAGCTGTACAAAAAGGTAATAAATGGATTGTAAACGGAAGAAAGACTTTTACAACGATGGCACCAGTGCTCGATTATTTCATCATATCTGCGAGCATCGAAGGGCGAGATGAGATCGGTGAATTTATTATTCCAAGACATGAAAAGGGTGTGATTATTGAGGAGACATGGGATAGTGTTGCGATGCGTGGAACTGCTAGCCATGATCTTGTATTACAGAATGTTGAAATCCCGAATAAATTCTTTACAGATATAAAAGGTTCAAAGTCGAAACCAAAAGGAATTGGATGGTTACTTCATATACCAGCATGCTATTTAGGGATTGCACAGGCTGCAAGAAATTATGCCATTGATTTCGCAAAATCATATCAACCGAATAGTCTCAATCATCCTATTAGCTTACTCCCTAATGTTCGAAGATTAGTTGGAGAATTAGAGCTAGAACTCTTGCAGGCTCGTACTTTTTTATACCAAGTTGCTAAAAAATATGATGCCGTAGAAGATAAACAAACCTTACAAGCGGAATTAGCAGCGGCGAAATATATTGCGACGAATGCGGCGATATCGGTTGTTGATAAAGCGATGCGAATTGTTGGGGCAAAAAGCTTATCTGAGAAAAATCCATTACATCGCTATTATTTAAATGTTCGTGCTGGTTTACACAATCCACCAATGGATGATGTAACACTCTCATTATTAGCAGACGATGCCTTTAAATCAAATGAAAAGGAGTGAACGAAATGATAACGTTACGCGATATAAATAAAACCTTTCAGACGAAAGAAGGTGTATTTCACGGTGTAAAATCAGTCTCTTTGCAAATTGAAGAACATGATATATATGGAATTGCTGGTTTAAGTGGTGCCGGAAAGTCGACGTTATTACGTACAATGAATTTACTGGAAAAACCAGATTCTGGATCGGTGATTGTAAATGGGGAAGATTTAACAAAGTTATCCAAGAAAGATTTGCGAACCGCAAGACAGTCAATCGGTATGATTTTTCAGCATTTTCATCTTCTTCATAATAAAAATGTATCGGATAATATTGCCTTACCATTAGAATTGAAATCAGTTTCAAAAGAAGAGAAAGAAAAACGAGTGAGAGAATGTTTAGAAATTGTTGGCTTAAGTGATAAAGCACATCATTTTCCTTCTCAATTAAGCGGTGGGCAAAAACAGCGTGTTGCGATTGCTCGTGCATTAGCAAATGATCCAAAAGTATTACTTTGTGATGAACCGACATCGGCACTCGATCCGAAAACGACACTATCTATTTTGCAATTTTTACAAAAGATAAATAAAGAGTTAGGAGTTACAATCGTAATTGTAACTCATGAAATGAATGTAATTAAACAAATTTGTAATAAAGTAGCAGTGATGGAAGAAGGAGAAGTTGTTGAATCATTCCACTTACGTGATCAACACTTAAAACCAACATCAGAAATTGCGAAGCTTCTATTAGGTATAGAGGAAGAGAGGGGCATGGCACATGTTCAATAATGTTATTCCGCTGCTTCCAGAGATTTGGACATCACTTTTACAAACATTATTAATGGTTGGACTCTCAGTTGGAGCAGCAATTATTTTAGGTGTTCCTTTAGGTGTAATTTTATATTTTACAAGTAAAGGACAAATTTTGGAACAAAATATTGTCCATCGTATTTTAAATGGCATTGTAAATATTATTCGCTCATTTCCATTTATTATTTTGCTAGTGGCTCTTGTACCACTTACAAGAACTTTATTAGGAACTACAATTGGTCCAATTGCTGCAACGATTCCTTTATCAGTAGCAGCAATCCCTTATTTTGCGAGACTCGTAGAGCAAGCACTGCGTGAGGTTCCAAAAGGAGTAATTGAAGCTGCTGAAGCAATGGGAGCAACCCCGCTGCAAATCGTGTGGAAAGTACTACTTGTTGAAGCGCGTTCAGGTCTTGTATTAAGCTTAACTGTTTTAACGGTAAGCTTTATTTCATACTCAGCTATGGCAGGTGTTGTTGGTGGCGGCGGTGTCGGTGACTTAGCAATTCGTTTTGGTTATTATCGCTTCCAAACAGATGTTATGGTTGTTACAGTACTTATGCTTGTTGTCCTCGTTCAATCTGTTCAATTTATTGGGAATAGGATTGCTGCAAAAATTGATAAAAGGTAAGTATGAAAAAGGGCTTCGGTATATACCGAAGCCTTTTATAGTGAAAAATGAATTGCTAAAGGTATTCTACTAAGTTCAAACAATCGGTGGAGTTCATAATAAATCGGAGGTAGATGTGTGGAAAATTAGCTCTATCGATATAGATATGAGAGAATGTAGGAGATCTAAATAGGGAATATATATTTTAAAGGGGGAATAACAGTGGCGGAAATTAAATTTGATATTAAAGAAACATTTGGAGCGTTATCACAGTCACCTAAAGGCTGGAATAAAGAGCTCAATTTAATGAGTTGGAACGGAAAAGAGCCAAAATATGATCTGCGTGATTGGGCGCCTGAGCATGACAAAATGGGGAAAGGTGTCACATTGACGGTTGAAGAATTAAAAGCATTAAAAGATATTTTAAACCGTATGGAGTTATAAAAACGAAATGCTTGTGCAGAGAAAACCACTTTTGAATCATTATTTCAAAAGTGGTTTTCTAGTACATATAACATTTCATTCTAGAGTTATTTTTAAATTGTACTCTACAATAGAAACTAGATGTTACTTTTGCATGAGCATATATGTCAGAAAAGACTATATGATCTTTGCCTCTTCGTCTTCTTTTTTGTGATGTTCAGGCGTGTAGATATATTGGGATACGATAAGGAGAACGCTTATAAAAAATACAGGAAACATACTCGATATAAATAGACCATCATACTTTAAATTAATGATTAGACATACAATAATAATGAGTGATGTATATAGATGAGAAATGTGTTTTCTTAATCGTATTTTAAATATTTCTCGCAATATTTCACAGCATACAAATAGAATGAGCATACTTAAAAAAATTACATTTGTATCATAAATAATGAAACAACAGATTAGGCCGAAAAAGGCTAGGTATTCAATGAGTAATGGAATATTACGTGGCATAACATGTTACCTTACTAAGTAAGGAAGTGGATCAACGGCATTTGTTTTTTCAAAATTCCATTCCCCATTATGTAATTCGAAATGAAGATGTTGCCCAGTTGAATGTCCAGTATTCCCCATCTGCCCCAACACTTGTCCAGTTTGAACGCGATCTCCAGCTTGTACAGATCGGTTTTTCATATGTGCATAAACAGTTGTATATAATTTTCCTTTTATGTAATGAGTGACGAATACGACGTTTCCATAGCTACTAGAATAGTAGGATTTGATAACTTTTCCAGCAGCTGCAGCGCGAATAGGCTTATCTCCAGTTGCCGTAAAATCGACACCATAATGCATTTGCCCCCATCTGACTTCGAAGTTTGAGCTAACTTGTCCTTGTGTTGGAAATTTAAAAACAGCAGGGATAGAAGGGGATGAAGATTTTTCTTGCTGTTTATTTTGTAATACATAATGCTGTGCAACATATCCATATCCAGAGCCAAAACGAATTTTATACCATGTACCTATCGTGCCTACTACTTGTATTTGTGTCCCATTTTGCAAGGAACCAATAACAGCAGTATTTGTTCCTGCACCACTTCTTACCCTTAGTTTAGGAGTTGCAACATAATAAGAATTATTTTGTATAGTGATTCCTTTAACGAATGGTTGTGAGTTATGTGATACAAATTCTTTTTTTACATATCCTATTTTTCCGTTGTGAGAGATGAGATACCAGTCATTATGCGTTTCTTGTACAGAGATAAATGTCCCGTTTGGTAATACGTCAAGGATTGATGATTGTATACTCGGTTCTGAACGAAGGTTTAAAGCATTTGTATTTACGATATATCGGTTACGCTGTTGATCTAATTTTGTCAACGACAAATTAGATTTTTGTATGTAACCAATTTTGTTTTGAGCGTTTACTTTATACCAGTCATGTGTAGTTTCGAGAATGGTAACAGGTGTATTGTATGAAATACTGCCAAGGGAATCACCATTTGTTGTATTTTCTTGATATAGTTGGACGTTATCAAGTTTTACATATCCGATTTTTACGTTGTTTTTTGGCTGTACAGCAGCTGTTTGCATATCCGCTTCAGTAATTGATGGGAGAAGAGAAGTAACTGCGACAGTTGCTAACGTCAATGTTGTAGCTTTCATATTCATCGTATAATGAGCCCCCTTGTATAATTTGTGACAAAATTTAGAATTATATTAAAAGAATAACAGAAATATAAGGATTATGGAAATAAATGAAAGGGATTTTTGGTTTTCTCAACATAAGTTTTATTCGTGCGATAATATTTGGAGAAATCTATAAAATATTTGATGGTTTAAGTGATGCGTGGAAATTCTCCGATATTCTCTAGGAAGATTAACTGTTTTATAGAATTGACAGACTTCATGTGATAACCGTAACAGTTTTGAAAAAATAATAAATCTGTTAGGGATTTTTGAAATCTTTCTTTTCAATTCTTTTTTTTATGTTTTATATGAGAAACCTAGGTTTCTTATTTATGCTGCGGTATAATAATGTGGAAAAAGTACGAAAAGAGGTAGTTTCATGCTAGAAGTCATTGCAACTTGTTTAGAAGATGTGAAACAAATTGAAAAATCTGGTGGAAATCGAATTGAGCTAATTTCAGCATATACAGAAGGTGGGTTAACGCCAAGTTATGCGTTTATAAAAAAAGCGGTGAAAGCAGTAAGTATACCGATCCATGTTATGATTCGTCCCCATGCTAAGTCATTTATATATACAGCAGAAGAAATCGAAATGATGAAAGAGGACATACAAATTGCGCAAGAACTTGGTGCAGCAGGTGTTGTTTTAGGTGTGTTAAATGAACGAAATCAAATTGATGAAGAAAAATTAACAGATTTATTATCTGTTGTAAATGGGATTAATGTAACGTTTCATCGTGCAATTGATGAAGCCCCTGATTTAATCGAGGCAGTTCAAACATTACGTAATTTTGAAAAGATAACCCATATTTTAACCTCTGGTGGTCAAGGGAAGATAGAAGAGAATATTCCTGTACTTTATGAAATGCAAAGAGTAAGTCAAGGCGATATCCAGCTCATTGCTGGAAGTGGCGTGACAAAAGAAAATATAAAGCGACTATTGAATGAAACAGGAATTTCAGAAGCACATGTTGGTACTGCAGTTCGAGAAGGTAAATCTTGTTTTGCTGAAATTGATCAAAAATCTGTACAAGAGTTAGTAAACTTAATAAAGTAATTTTTATGACAGAAGGAGAGGGAAATAGATGAAAGAAAGCAGGAAAAAAGAAATCGTTTCATGGATTAAAACAATCGGAATAACACTAGGAATCGCTATTGTTGTACGAGGTGTTTTATTCACTCCTTCATTAGTACAAGGTGAATCTATGATGCCTACTTTAGAAAATAATGAGCGTGTTCTTGTAAATAAAATTGGTTTTAATATACAAGGTTTGGATCGGTTTGATATTATTGTTTTTCATGGGAAAGAAGGATATGATTTAGTGAAGCGAGTAATTGGCTTACCAGGAGATACGATTGAGTATAAAAATGACGTCTTGTACGTGAATGGAAAAGCAGTTGATGAACCATATTTAGCCGATTACAAGGCCGAGGTATCTAAAGGGAAATTAACTCCTGATTTTACATTAGAACAAAAAACGGGGAAAACAAAAGTGCCAGAAGGCCAAGTGTTTGTGTTAGGAGATAATCGTCAAGTTTCCAAAGATAGCCGTATGTTTGGTTTTGTTTCTGAAGATCAAATTGTTGGAAAAGGTGAGGCGGTATTTTGGCCGTTGCAACAAGTAAGAGCATTACATTAAAGAGAAGGTTTTCATTTATGCGCAACAAGCATTGAATGTTCATTTAGGCAGTTTGGATAATACGGAAAAACAATAGAAATAGCATATGAAAACGAGTATGAAATCGCAAAGGTTTTATACTCGTTTTTTGTTGTCAAGCAAGGATTTAGCATTTACTATATTTTATCCCGCATTAACGGGCAGTAAGACCCCCACCTCAAAATTCAGCAAAAGCAAAGAAGTTAGGTGGGGAATCAACTGCCCGTAAAGGCTCGATTGGTTCAACTAATAATCAGTGGGGGATGAAGAAAACCCCTACTGATTAAAGTTTCACTTTATCCAAAACACCAGGTAATGTTTTGACAGATATTGTATGAGGTGTTATTCTATTTTTCTGAAATTTCCTGTAGAGAGAGTGAGAATATGTCATACTTGATTCACGATATAATTGATGAATTACCGTGTCTAAATGGACATTCATCTATCAAAAAAATTGAAAAGGGGTATTCATTAGATAGTAAGTACATTGTCAACGTAGGGAATAACAATTATTTTCTGCGTGTTTCAGACACAAAACAAAATGATAAGAAAGAATTAGAATTTACATTACTTAAAGAATTAGATAGATTACATGTAAAAACCCACAAACCGATAGAATATAGCGTATTAAGGGATAAAGAACTATCTTTGATGGTAATGAGCTATATTGAAGGAACCCCTGCAAATGAAGTGATTGCTTATATATCTGATGAAACGCAATATAAAATCGGACTAGCCGCAGGAAAAGAATTAAGAAAAATTCATCAAGTTAAATCTCCAAAACATATAAACTGGGAGGAAGTTCAAAAAAAGAAATTTAGCTTTTATTTAAATAAGTATAAAAGAGATAACTTCCAACTTCAAAAGGACGATAAAATAATCATGTTTATTGAGGATAACATATCTTTATTAAAGAATAGACCAGTAACATTACTTCATGATGATTTTCATTTAGGACATGTAATAGTACTTCATGATAATTATAATGGAGTAATTGATTTTAACGGATATGACTTTGGTGACCCATATCATGATTTCTATAACCTTTCATTATTTAGTAGAAGACAAAGTATCCCTTTTTGTATTGGGCAGATACAAGGTTATTTTCGATACGAACCTGACGAAACATTTTGGCGGTTGTACGCACTGTATGCCGCGATGAATGTATTTTCTACCATTGTATGGACTAGAAAAAATGACCCCACATCATTTAATGATGCCTTAGAAAGAATTGACTTCATATTAAGAGACCATGAGTTTTTTAATTTGAATACTCCTATATGGTATAAATCCTTTGAATAATTTACTTTATTAATGAGGGCTTTCATTTAGTGCCGCCTTTAAAAAGATAAGCTCAGAGCCATAAAATCTGAGCTTTTTTACGTGCTATTTACTGTGTGATTTAAGTTGCGATTTTTAATGTTATTTAGGCTATGATTAGAGATTTTCTCCACAACAGTTGAACTACACTACTTCATGTGTATCTCAATGCTTTTATTATTTGAGAAAACTATTGTTTAAAAAGAAAGAATATTTTATAATTTTAAATTATATATTTGTTTCGAAAAACGGAATTCTTGTTCCGAATTTTGGAACTTAGGGGAGTTAAGATGAGTTTAAATAAAACGGCAGTAAAGACGATGGATATTTTAGAATTATTTTATGAACATGAAGAGCTAACATTGACAGAAATGGTTCAGCATACGGGAATGCCTAAAACATCTGTATATCGTTTGATTGGTTCGCTTGAAGAAATGAGTTTTTTACAAAAGACAACAAAGGGAACATATAGGCTGGGATTAGTATTTTTAAGATTTGGTCAACTCGTGTCGAAGCGATTGTCAGTACGAAATATTGCAAAGCCATATATGAAAGAGCTCAGGGATTCTCTTGGTCAAGCTGTCAATTTAATTATTCGAGATGCAAATGAGGCAATTTATATTGAAAAAATGGATGGAGATCAACCGGTAAGAGTATATACAGAGATTGGAAGGCGGGCTCCTTTGTATGCAGGAGCATGCCCTCGTATTTTACTTTCATATTTTTCAGAAGAAGATCAAATGCAGTATATGGAGAAAGTACAATTAAAGCGATTTGCAGATGGAACGATAGTGGATAAAGAAGAGCTGCAAAGCCGATTACGTAAGGCGAAGAGAGAAGGATATACGATAAGTTATTCGGAACTTGAGAATCATACAGCTGCAATTGCAGCACCTGTTTTTGCAAGTGATAGTCGTGTAATAGCTGGTATTAGTATTTCAGGATTAGAAATAGAGTATAATGAATCGACAATTCCAAACTTTATTACAAAAGTAAAAGAAACAGCGCATCAAATTTCGAAAGAACTTGGCTGGACAGGTGAAAAGGAAGGTATATGATGAAATTTTCAGCACTAGGGGATCGAGCAGTTGTTGTTACGTTTGGAGAAAAAATTGATTTGGATATATATGAAAATGTACAAAATTTACGCGGGCTATTACAGAAAAATCCGTTTCATGGAATGATTGAGTGTGTACCTTCTTTTACTTCTTTAACGGTTTACTATGACGTATATAAGTTATGGAAGAAAAATGAAAGAAAGGTAGTACCCTATGATTTTGTATGTGAATACATGAAGCAATTGTTTAGTCATAATCAAAATAAAATACAAAAACAATATGATTGTATTTCAGTTCCTGTTTGTTATGGGGGGGAATATGGGCCTGATTTAGAAGAAGTTGCGGCGTATCATAGCCTTTGTATAGAGGATGTGATTCGTCTTCATAGTGAAGCGACTTATTTTGTTTATATGTTAGGGTTTACACCAGGTTTTCCTTATTTGGGTGGTATGCCAAAAGAACTAGAAACGCCTAGAAAACAAACACCACGTTTACAAATAACAGCTGGGTCAGTGGGGATTGGTGGCAGTCAAACAGGAATATATCCATTAGAAACACCAGGTGGCTGGAATATTATTGGCCGAACACCAATTGCGTTGTTTCAACCAAATGAAGAAAAGCCTACATATGTCCAGAGTGGAATGTATTTACGTTTTATCCCAATAACAGAGGAAGAGTACCTGGTTATGGAGGGAGTTAGAAAATGAATGTTGAGGTTTTACATGCTGGGATGTTTACAACGATTCAAGATTTAGGAAGGTATCACTATCAACAATATGGTGTGCCTGTTGGCGGTGCTATGGACCAGGTAGCATTAAGAATAATAAATATGTTAGTTGGAAATGAAGAGAAGGAAGCTGGATTAGAAATTACAATGATGGGACCGAAACTGCTTATAAAGAAAACAACGTTGCTGGCAATTGGTGGTGCGAATATGGAGCCCTTGTTAAACGGGAAGCCAATTCCACTATGGCGACCAGTGTTAGCGAAAGAAGGTAGTATGCTTTGCTTCGGGAAGGCGCAGTTTGGGTGTAGAACATATGTAACATTTGCAGGTGGAATTGATGTTGCAAGTAGTATGGGAAGTAAAAGTACATATGTAAGAGCAGCTATAGGTGGAATAGAAGGACGGGCGCTGAAAAAGGGAGACTTTTTTCAAATTAGTACACCGTCAAAATTTGCTACTTGTATGATAAAGAAATTGATGGATGAAGAAAGAATAGCAACACGTTGGGGCATATGTAATCATGTTTTACCCAAATATAATCGCAGTCCAATCATTCGCGTGATTCCAGATTTTGAATGGGATCAATTTAAGAATGAGAGTTTAGAGGCGTTTTTTACAAAAGAATATAAAGTATCAAACTACGCTGATCGTATGGGCTATAGGTTTGAAGGTGAAGAACTAAAAAGAACAGAACAATCTGAGATTTTATCGAGTGCAGTTACGTTTGGAACGATCCAAGTGCCGTCTGGTGGTCATCCAATTATCTTAATGGCAGACAGACAAACAACAGGCGGATATCCGCGAATTGGTAATGTGATATCAGTTGATTTACCTATTCTTGCGCAATTGAAACCAGGTGATTATGTCACGTTTGCAAAGACTTCTATAACAGAAGCAACGGAATTTTACATCGAACAAGAGCAAAATATGAATCTACTAAAGAAATTCATCGCTTTACAAGCGTAAAGTAGGAGGAGAAATAGGACATGGCTACTATTGATTTAAATTGTGATTTAGGAGAAGGATTTGGCGCATATCAAATAGGAAACGATGATAAAATTCTTCCTTTTGTTTCATCTGTAAATATTGCATGTGGTTTTCACGCTGGTGACCCAACTGTCATGCGCCAAACAGTTGAAAAGGCGCTGAGAAATGATGTGGAAATAGGTGCGCATCCTGGGTTTCCAGATTTAATTGGGTTTGGGAGAAGAATGATGCGTGTTTCACCAGAGGAAGTATATGATTATGTTTTATATCAAATAGGGGCATTAGATGGGTTTATAAGGGCGGCAGGAGGTAGCATGCATCATGTCAAACCACATGGCGCATTATACAATATGGCCGCTGTAGATCAAGAAATTGCAGATGCAATTGCAAAAGCGATACACAATATCAATCCGAATCTATTTCTTTATGGATTAGCGAATAGTAGATTTGTGCAAGCTGCTAAAAAATACGAGGTGAAGCTCGTGCAGGAAGCATTTGTAGATCGTACGTACCAACCAGATGGAACGTTAACAAGCCGAACAGAAGAAAATGCACTCATTAAAGGCGAAGAGGAAGCAATTAAGCAAGTGTTGCAAATGGTCCAAGAGGGGAATGTACAAGATGTTGATGGAAATCATGTATCCATAAATGCACAAACAATTTGTATACATGGTGATGGAGAGAGAGCTGTACAATTTGCAGAGAGAATATACAGAATATTGCGATTTAACAACATTTCTGTTTGTGCACCAAAATAGAATAAGGGAGAGATACATAGATGTTGAAATTAATTGGAATATTGCTTGTAGCGATTGGCTTTTTATTTCGTCTTAATACGTTATTAGTTGTTATGGTTGCAGGAATTGCAACGGGTATGATTTCAGGGATGAGTTTTCATGATGTGATTAGTATGTTTGGAAAGTTTTTCATCGAAAACAGATATATGTCGATGCCAATTTTATTAACACTTCCTGTCATTGGAATATTAGAGAGGTATGGACTGAAGGAAAGAGCGGAAGCATTAATAACGAAATCTAAAGGAGCTACAACAGGGAGAGTACTAATGTCATATTTTGCGATTCGCGAAGGATCAGCGGCGGTCGGGCTTAATATTGGTGGGCATGCACAAACAGTAAGACCGCTAGTTGCACCAATGGCAGAAGGAGCAGCACATGGACGCTATGGAAAGCTACCAGAAAAATTGAAAGAAAAAATTAAAGCAAATGCAGCGGCAGCTGAAAATACAGCATGGTTTTTTGGTGAAGATATTTTTATAGCAACAGGAGCAATTCTATTAATGAAAGGATTTTTTGATTCTGTAGGAATGCATGTTGGGGTGTGGGATATGGCGCTTTGGGGAATTCCTACTGCAATTTCGGCTTTTATTGTCAGTTGGATTCGGTTTAGACGATTTGATAAGTATATTGAAAACACAATGAAAAAAGAAGAAAAGCAAGAAAGAGAGGCGATGTAAGGTGAATCTCATAACTCTTGATACAATTTATTATCTACTAGGCATAATTGTTGCCTTTGTTGCGATTCGTGTTGCTTTTGATCGCCAGCATCCAAATCGCCTTGGTTCGAGTTTGTTTTGGGCATTATTTTCTATTACATTTTTATTTGGAAATATGATTCCGTCATTTTATATTGGTTGTATTGTATTAGCGATGGTCGTTTTAGCATCGTTGAATAAGGTAACGAAGTCTAATGAAAAAGAAGCACCTACAGAAGAACGAGTGAAACATGCGGAAAAGCTGAGAAATAAAATTTTTATGCCTGCTATTTTAATCCCTATTTTTACGATTATTGGTACATTAACATTAGGAAAGTTAAAGTTCGGAGATGTATTTCTCGTTGATCCGGATAAAGTCACATTAATTGCATTAGCTCTTGGGGCATTGCTTGCTTTTGTAGCAGCAATGGGAATCACAAAAGCAAAAATAACAGCCCCTGTACAAGAGGGAAGCAGATTATTACAAGCTGTCGGCTGGGCAGTTATTTTACCACAAATGCTAGCCGCGCTTGGAGGGATTTTTGCAAAGTCTGGTGTTGGCCAAGTTGTCTCCGATTTAGTTGGACAAGTATTGCCGACAGAATATCCATTTGTCGCTGTTATGGCATATTGTTTAGGTATGATGCTATTTACGGTTGTAATGGGGAATGCCTTCGCTGCCTTTGCTGTTATTACGGGAGGGATTGGTTTACCTCTTATCGTTCAAATGCATGGTGGTAATCCGGCGATTATGGCAGCGCTTGGAATGTTTGCAGGGTATTGTGGTACGTTGTTAACGCCAATGGCAGCAAACTTTAATGTTGTACCAGCTATGCTATTAGAATTAAAAGATAAAAATGCGGTAATTAAAGCGCAAGCACCAATCGCTATTACGATTTTTGTTATTAACATGTTTATTATGTATGGGCTCGTATATCGATTTTAGTAAGGAGTGGGAATGGTGAAGACAGTATTGTTAACAGGGTTTGAACCTTTTGGTGGAGAGGAGATTAATCCTGCCTGGGAAGTTGCAAAGCAGCTTGATGGACAAGTGATTGGAGATTACAAGATTATTAGTAAACAAGTTCCGACTGTATTTCATAAATCATTACAAGTGCTGCAGTCTTATATGAAGGAAATAGAACCAGAGCTTGTCGTATGTATCGGGCAGGCAGGAGGACGCCCAGACATTACAGTGGAACGAGTTGCAATAAATGTAGATGATGCAAGAATTGCTGATAATGAAGGAAATCAGCCAGTTGATGTACCTATTGTAGAAGGAGGGCCAGTTGCGTATTGGTCTACACTTCCAATGAAGGCTACTGTGAAAAAACTTCGGGAAGAAGGGATACCAGCTTCTGTTTCTCAAACTGCAGGTACATTTGTTTGTAATCATCTTTTTTATGGACTGATGCACATGTTGGCAAAAGAGGAAAATGAAGCTCGTGGAGGATTTATACATATTCCTTTTTTACCAGAGCAAGCAAGTAGTCATCCAGGACAACCGAGTATGTCGCTTTCAACGATTACAAAGGGAATTGAATTATTGATACGGGTCGTATTAGAGGTAGAAACGGATATTATAGAATGCGGCGGGGCAACACATTAAGTAAATATACGACATCTTTTACTACACCTGCTATAATAAAGGAAGAAATATACATAGAGGTGAGTGCTTTGCAGCAATACGAGGAAGTTCGTTCTATTATAGAAAAAGCAAATAAAATTACGGTGTTAACGGGTGCTGGGGCCAGTACTGAAAGCGGGATTCCGGATTTTCGTTCAGCAAATGGTTTATACGCAGATGCGAAAGTAGAAATGTACTTATCAAGAGGTTATTATAACCGTAGTCCAAAAGAATTTTGGAAACATTATAAAGAAATATTTCAAATTAATACGTTTCATCAATATAAACCGAACCGTGGGCATAAGTTTTTAGCAGGCTTAGAAGAAGGAAAAGACATCGCTGTATTAACACAAAATATCGATGGTTTACATCAATTAGGTGGTAGCAAACATGTTATTGATTTACACGGTACGTTGCAAACGGCTCATTGTCCAAAATGCCGAGCAAAATATGATTTAAAGTATATGATTGATCATGAAGTACCACGATGTGAAAAGTGTAATTTTATTTTAAATCCAGATGTTGTTTTATATGGTGATACATTACCACAGTATCAAAATGCGATTGAGCGTTTATATGAAACAGACGTATTACTTGTAATGGGAACTTCGCTAAAAGTGCAGCCGGTTGCATCGTTCCCGCAAATTGCAAAAAAAGAAGTAGGGGCAACGACTATTTTAGTGAATGAAGAGTTAACAGGTCAAGAGTATAATTTTGATTATGTCTTCCAGCAGAAGATTGGACAGTTTGTAGATCAATTTTAAGGATAGAATAAATAATGCATTCAAAAAAGAGTCCTAAAAGGTAATGAAGCACACCTTTTAGGGCTCTTTTCAGTTTATATATTCTGAGCTTTCATTATAAAACGATGTTGTTTCACATCGAAATACCCTTTTTGTAGGATAAGTTGATGTATCTTGTATAGTTCATTTACATATGTTTCAGTTTGAAAATTAGGTACTTGCCAAGGAATGGCTTTTAAATAATAGACGAAAGCACCGATATCATAAAATCTTTGAACGGGAAACTCTTCTTTATATTTTAAAACTTTAAAACCATGTTGCTCAAGTTCGTTTAGAGCCGCCTCTAACTTCCAATTTGTAAATTCAGGATTGAGTGGTACTCCGAGTGTCTCATTGATTTCCGCACAATCTAAGCCACCTACTTGTTGCGTAAGAAAGATGCCATTTGGAGAAAGGATCCTTTTTACTTCGGAAGCAGAGTAGGATTCATGTTGATTTAAAATCAAATCGAATTGTCTGTTATCAAACGGTAAGGCGTTGTCATCCGTTACTTCTACAACTGTTACACCTAAAGGTTCTAACTTCTTTTTTGCTATTGGGATATTGGGTGTATAACCTTCAGTCGCATAAATAGTGGAAGGGAAAGGTCTTAACAGGGACAAAAATTCACCGCCGCCTGTTCCCATATCAAGTACGGAAGTAGTATTTTGAATAAGGGAAAAAGCCATGCTACCGTAAGACCAAGAAAGCAACTGACTTTTCATACGATCAGTTTCTGTAATAAAGGAAAAATCCCATCCGCTAAAGCTCTTGTTTGCATTTTCTAAAAGTGCTAAAAATAATTTGTCATTTTTCATGTTAGATCCTCCTGTTTATTATATGAATAGTGAATAAACAGTGGAGGAGGCCCTCTAATTACAATATACGGTTGTTACGTTTCGTGTTCTAGGATTTTCATATGGAATCACTCCTGGCAAAAAAGTATGTTGTTTTACCTTCTAGGTTTGTGAGTATAATACCTTCTAAAAGTAAAAATAAAATCGATGTAGCTATGGTATTGAACTACCCCATACCCATCAAGCATACAAAAGCAAATACCCCAAAACGAGAAAATTGACATCTCCAGATGAAAATGTACAAAATTTTTGTTTTGGGGACACTTCAAGCTACACCAAAAACAAATTACTAAAACTGCAACAACGTTTTTAGACAAAATAATCTTTAGCGCAAAGAATTCACGGTTTTTATCATAAATAATGTTTTATGATAATAAAGTTGTTTAAAAAAATGCCAGTCATGCTAATTAGCAGTACTTTTTGTAACCGCCAAGTTGAATTGGTTCTTACGCACTTTTGGTGAAGAGCTTTATAAAAGTATATTTTTATGATTTTTTGCCATTAAAGTCACAACTTAATTTCAAGTTGTCCAACTGTGTGTTGTTTCAATATATACTATGAGAAGCACAATCTAAACTTGGGTTTTTGTTTTTGATTGAAATTATAACAAATAGAGGACAGAGAAGTAACTGTCAAAAAATTTTAGCCATATGTTTTAGGATTTCATTTGGCTTAATGGGAAATTCTATTGTTAGCAAAGCTTTTACCTGGATTTTTAGTTTTAGAAAGGAGAGAAGTAGATGGAGTCATTATGGCTAGAGTATGCTTGGACATTATTAATTCTAATCGGATTAGAAGGATTGTTATCGGCTGACAACGCCCTTGTACTAGCAGTTATAGCCAAGCATTTACCCGAAGAGCAGAAAAAAAGAGCTATAAATTACGGAATCATTATGGCCTTCGCTTTCCGATTTGCTGCCCTTTTTGCCATTTCATTTATTGCAAATGTCTGGCAGATACAGGCAATAGGAGCAGCTTATCTTCTTTACCTAGGATTAAAGCATGTCATTCAGGCACGATTCGGAAAAGACAATAAGAATATTCATAAGGACGATGAAAAGGAATCGGCGGGCAAAGGCTACTGGTCCACAGTAGGAAAGATTGCAGTAGCTGACCTTGCTTTTGCAATTGATTCGATACTAGCTGCAGTTGCTCTTGCTCTGGGTCTTCCAGATTCACCGCTAGACGATTTCGGTGGTATGGATGGAGGTCAGTTCATTGTTGTTCTTCTTGGAGGTATTGCCGGACTTGTCTTAATTAAATTTGCAGCAATCTGGTTTGTGCAACTTCTTGAAAAACGTCCAGCATTGGAAACAACAGCATATGCAATTGTTGCATGGGTCGGTGTCAAACTTGCTGTAATTACACTTGCCCATGAGGATATTGGTGTCTTAGATCATCATTTTCCACACAGTACATCTTGGACTTTGATCTTCTATGGAGTATTAGTCGGTATTGCCCTAATTGGTTGGTTTGCACCGAGAGATAAGTCATTTCAGAAAAATTCTACAAGGGAATAATGAAGAATCCCCCACGCTTCGGTTAAGAAATAGGGGGGACTATTCATTTTTTATCGATAAGCCATATACAAGTGTCTCACTAGGGATCGTAATACTAAAACCGGTTGTTTTATAATCGAGTTTTAACGTATCTCCTGTATAGTCTTTTGTAAAATCATCCATTTGAATGATAAGCTGCTCATCTTCATAAACAACTTCGTTCGAATTATACTCATCGAAAATTAAATCAATATCAACAAATATACTACAAGAGTTTGTCATTGTTCCTCTAATACGTATGATGTTTTTGTTATTTGCGTTGAATTTATGTAGTACTGCTTTTGCCTTATCAGTTACGCGAATGTTCATGGAATCCCAACCTTTGTTTATAGTTCTTATTCTATTATTGCAAAAACATGAGAAATAGGGAAGGAAAGGGATTCAATGAATGATAAGTGTATAGGAATCACGGTTTGAAAAGTAAGGATGGTACTGTAAATGTTTGTGTTAAGCATAACTCGTCATTACTCACTTTCTCAACTTCTTCATACTGAATTTCATTCTTTTGGTAGAATTTTTTCCAGAAATTCACCGCTGCTTTATTGCTTTTTAATTGCATTACATAATAGGTTCCTTCGTGCTGCTTTAACAGTTCTAGAATTGCTAGCTCTGCTATCTTTTTTCCACGGTACGCTTTTAATATGAAAAGATCGTTAATGCAGCAGTCTGTTCCTGATACGGTGAATGGTGGTTTCGCGAATAGAAGAAATCCGACATATTTTTCTTCAAATGTAATGAAGTAAGGAGAAAGCTCATCACGGTTAAAAATAAGTTCAAAAGCATCAAATTCAAAAAATCCATTCTCATTCGGATGAAGGGTAGAGGAGAATTCGGATAAATCATGTAAGTATAACGAATAAAAATTTCTTAATATCTCTCTTTGCTCTGTAGAAACAGCTTCAAGGGTAATATTCATTTTAATCCCGCCTTTTGTAAAAATAACTCCTTTGAAATCTGAAAGTACAGCATACCTTCATACTCGTGGAGAGATTTCTCTAAGTTTTGTACAGTTTCTTTGAATTGAAATCCAAGTTTTTCTAATACATGAATAGATTTTTTGTTTTCTGGAAAGACGGAGGCCATAATCGTTTCGATTCCAATGATTGAAAAAGCATATTGTAAAAGAGCTGATGTTGCTTCGGTTGCATACCCTTTTCCCCATGTATCATGAGAAAGTGCGTAATATAGTTCAGTTGAAGCTGGTTCGAAATCAGAGGGACCTAATCCGCAGTAACCTATGAATTTTTGAGAAATGTTTTCTATAATAGAAAGATTGAATTTAGCGATATGGTTTATAGAATTCTTTTTATTCATGTCTATGCTCCAGCTGATGATATCTTCAATTTCCTTGTACGAATAAATAGGTTCTGGGATATAGAGGTGTACTTCAGGTTGTTTTTGCAATTCATATAAGGCTGGTGCATCAGTAATTTGATAAGGGCGTATATGTAATCTTTCTGTTTCAAGTTTTGCATTTATAAACATGCGGCACCTTCTTTATATAAAAAATTCACACATAATACACTGTTCGACAAAAAGTAAATATATCCTTTCAATAGAGACATTCATTTAGATGAAGTGAATCTTTGAGTAAGGGGGGATTAAGATAAAAAAATAACAGCAAACATTATAATGTTTGCTGTTATTTATCAATTATAGTTCACATTTATCAAGAGGAATTACTTTTGTTTTCTTTGTAAATTTATATCCTAACCACATCGCAAGGAAGAGAGGTAAGCCGATATAAGAAACAAGTACACCATTCCAATCGATAGACTCGCCCATAAATGCTCCGTAATTTTGTCCTAAAATGACAATGACACAAAGTGCAAATGCGAAGATTGGACCAAATGGGAACCATTTTGCTTTATACGGTAAATCATTTAAGTCTTTTCCTTGTGCGATATATGCTTTACGGAATCGGTAATGGCTGATTGCGATACCTACCCATGCGATAAAACCGGACATTCCAGATGCATTTAATAGCCAAACATATACAACACCGTCTCCAAATAAGGAAGCTAGGAAAGCGACGCAGCCAACTACTGAAGTTGCGATTAACGCGTTAACAGGTACGCCGCGGCTATTTAATTTACCTAGAAATTTCGGTGCTTTTCCTTGTCGTGCTAAATCCCAAAGCATACGAGTTGATGCGTACATGCCTGAGTTACCAGCAGATAAAACTGCAGTTAAAATAACAGCATTCATAACAGAAGCAGCAAATGCAACTCCAGCTTTCTCAAATACAAGTGTAAATGGACTTACTGTTACATCACTAGCTGCAAGACTTTCAGTTGTATACGGAATTAATAGACCGATAACAAGAATTGCAAAGATATAAAATAATAGGATGCGCCAAAAGATTGAACGAATTGCTTTTGGAATGCTGCGCTCTGGATCGGCAGTTTCACCAGCAGCTACACCTAATAATTCAGTTCCTTGGAATGAGAAACCAGCCGCCATAAATACGCCGATGATTGCCATGATGCCACCGTTAAATGGTGCATCTGCAACTGTGAAGTTTTTAAAACCTACTGGTTCACCACCCATGATGCCGAAAATCATCATAAATCCAACAATTAAAAAGATAATAACAGTTGCTACTTTAATAAGGGCAAACCAATATTCTGCCTCACCAAATCCTTTAACAGATAAGTAATTTAAAAGAAACATAATGACTAAACAAAGGCCACTCCAAATAAGGGAAGGCGTATTTGGGAACCAAAACTTCATAATTAATGTAACTGCAGCAAGTTCAGCTGCGATTGTAATTGCCCAGTTATACCAATAATTCCAGCCGAGTGCAAATCCAAGAGATGGATCAACAAATTTTGTTGCATATGTGCTAAATGAGCCAGCAACAGGCATATATGCGGCTAATTCAGCTAAGCTTGTCATTAAAAAGTAAACCATAATTCCGATTGCCGCATAAGCTAAGAGAGCTCCACCGGGCCCTGCTGTGTGAATGACACCACCACTGGCAAGAAAGAGCCCGGTACCAATTGTACCGCCGAGAGAAATCATTGTAAGGTGGCGAGATTTTAATCCGCGTCTTAGTTCACCTTGTCCTTGTGTAGATTGAGTTTTAGAGGTAGCTTGATTCGTTGCGCTATTCATGTTCAACACTCCTTTTCTTGTAAGATAGGAAGGAACGGGGGAGAAAAATACAAAAAACCGCCAAAGGAATTTGGCGGAACGTTTCACAAATAACCACCCCATCATACCCTTCCGTTAAGATAGCACCCCACGTTTACACGGTATTTTGTAAACGTGACAGTTCTGTTCCTATTCGGAGACAGACCCAGCTCGTACTTCCAGAGAAGAAATACGAACTTCGGCAGCATTTCCTTTCGAACGGAGTCATTGACATCCTCTGTGTCTAAGCCGTTCTACTAATAAAAGCCGCAACCTCTACCTCATCGGATTGATGAGGATTTATTCATTGCTGTGATTTTTAATATATGGCAATTGTAATTAGTTTCTGAAAATATTGCAAGGAATTTTTGTAGGAAAATATCAAAAAAAATCGGTTATTGTATAGGAAACGTTTTCAAAATTCCACCCGAACCTACTTGATATGTAAAAAATGAAGAAAAAATTGTTATACAAATGTTTCGCAAAAAGATATGGAAAATCCTTTAAAGTTAAAAGAAAATTCAGAAAAATAAAATTCGACATTGACTATAAACAAAATAAAGAGTGCCTAAGAGTGTAAAAAAGGTAAGCAAACTTATCGTTTGCTTACCTTAGTATTTTACATCACCTTATTTAAGGCAAAACTCGCTTTTGTCCAGTCGTATATCCAACGTTTTGCTTTGTAAGTTGGGAATGATTTCGAACTGAGATGAAAAGTGCAATGATAACGATAAGACCTACAACAATATAGGAAAGGGTAATAATGGTTGGATCCACTTTAAATGATGTAAGTAGCGTCCGAATATTTGTAAAAATTATCAGTCCACCAACAAGTACACCCAGTAAGTGTGAAGGTACAATTCGTACTAACCATGCAGCAATTGGAGCTGCTAGAATGCCACCGAGCATAAGGGCAAATACCCAAACCCAGCTAACTTGTTCCCATCCTAATGAAATGAAAAATCCGATAGTTGCTGCTAAAGATACTGGGAATTCACTCGTATCAACGGAACCAATGACTTTTCGTGCTTCATTTCCACGCGCGAGAAGTACCGGTGTAGTGATAGGTCCCCAGCCACCTCCGCCAGTTGAATCAACAAATCCAGCGAACAACCCTAATGGGATAAGCTGCTTTCCAGACATACGTTTATTTGATTTGGCAATTTGTTTTTGAATAATAAATCGTAATAAAATATAGACACCTAATGTAAATAAAAAGAGTGAAATGTATGGTTTAATTAAATCGCCAGGCAAGTTACTTAAAAAGCATGCACCGACAAAGGCACCGATTGCACCAGGTAATGTCAGTCTTGATACGGTATACTTATCAACGTTTCCAAATCGAATATGTGACACGCCAGAAGCTGCGGTTGTAACAACTTCAGCTAAATGAACGGATGCGGAAGCGACAGCAGGTGCAATTCCAAACATTAATAATAATGAGGAAGACGTTACTCCGTACGCCATCCCAAGTGCCCCGTCAATGAGTTGAGCAAAAAAACCAATAATAGCAAAGACAATTAATTTCTGCATGTATAATCCCCCTGTAATAATAAATAAAAAAGGCTCTTTTCCCTAATGAGAAAAGAGCCTTTGGTTTTTCCAATCAGCTTTAATGTTAATTTTTTATTATTATAATGCATATTAATCTTATAAAGCAACTAGGTTTTAAAAGTTTTTTAATTGAATGAAATAACAGAACAATTATATAATAATAAGATGTAATGAAGAGGAGGGGGAAAACCATGTTAGCATTTGATCATCTCGTTCATGCTGTTAGATGTACACCACAAGAAGTTGAAAAACAAATGAGGGAACTTGGGTTTCATACTGTACAGGGCGGGGAACATACGAACTGGGGAACATGGAATAGTTTATGTTATTTTGACTTATCGTATATTGAATTTTTAGCAGTGCAACATGAGGATAAAGCAAAACAAGCGGATAATCCACTAGTCCGGGAAACGGTAGAGAAATTACAAGATGGAGAAGGCATGCTTCAAATTGCTCTTCGTACAGATTATATTGAAGAACTAGCTGTAAAACTCGTAGAAAAAGGATTACAAGTCAAAGGCCCATTTGAAGGAAAACGAATGAGAAATGACGGCCATCTTATAAAATGGAAAATGTTATTTGTGGAACAGGAAGAGAGTAGTCCGAAACTCCCTTTTTTTATACAGTGGGAAGAATCTGATGAGAGTAGAAGGTTAGATTTACAAGAGGTAGGCGTTATTGCCCCGCATAGCAACGAGGTAAAAGAAATTCAGACCATATACTATGCTGTGAAAAATGTACGTGAAACAGTAGAAAGATGGAAAGAGATACTCGAAGTACAAGTGACTTTACCTGAAAATCATAAAGAATGGAATGCGCTTTGTCAAAGTGTATTGCTTGAAAATATTAATGTGCAGTTTTGTGAACCTATTGGTGAAGGGCTGGTACAAAATCATTTAATAAACTATGGAGAACTTCCTTTTGCGGTTGAATTTCAAGGAGGGAATAAACAGAAGAATAGACAAGAAATTTTAGGAAGCCTGTACATATATTAATTGGGGTGATCTAGATGAAAGAGCTGTTAAGGGAGTTAGAACAACAATTGGATTGGCCTCCTATAGTAAAATGTACTCTTATTCCAAAAGGTTTTTCGTTTGATCAAAAGTATAAAATTGAATTAGAAAATGATGAACGTTATTTTATTAAAGTGTGTGATATTGCAACTCGTGAACGTAAACATGAAGAATATGAATATATGTGTCATTTCGAATCATTAAGTATACCAATGCCAAAACTACTTGATTTCGTAAATCTTGGTAAATTGAATCAATGTGTACAAGTGTTTGAATGGATTAGCGGAGAAAACGGTGAAGACATACTTGGCAAGTTGACTGAGAAAGAGCAATATACGGCTGGAAAAAGGGCAGGAGAAGTATTAAAGACCATTCATACAATGAAAAAAGATGATGTAGAAGAACCTTGGGAAGTGTATAGATGGAATAAATACGAGAGATACTTGCAAGCACTAGCAGAATATAAAGTGGATTTTATTGATTTGAACGCTGTTTTAGCTTTTGTGGAAAATCATAAGAGTTTACTACATAATCGTCCGACTGTCTTTTTGCATGATGATTTTCACCCAGCAAATATTATGATTCATCAAAATAAGTTTTGTTCAGTAATCGATTTTGCGAGATTTGATTTTGGGGATCCTATTCATGATTTTTATAAAATGGCTTTATTTACAACTGATATAAGTATACCGTTTGCAGTTGGACAAGTTCATGGGTATTGTGAAGGGAAGCCATCACTTCATTTTTGGAAATTATATGCATTGTATGCAGCGATGATTTTTCCAGCGGATATTGTGTGGGCAAATCGAGTCACACCTAATTTGCTAGATGGAATGAAAATGAGGTTAAGAAGGATTTTAGAAGAACATAATAGTTTTACATCCTATATCCCAAGTTGGTATAAATCTTTTAATGAAGATATAATAAATATAGAATAATTGGAGGTGCTCATATGGATAAAATAGCAGTTATTTCAGATATTCATGGTAATATTCCTGCGCTAGAGGCAGTTCTTGAAGATATTAAATTAAGAGGAATAGAACGGATTTTTTGCTTAGGTGATTTAGTAGGAAAAGGACCACAGTCTAGTGACGTAATTGAGAGAGTGCGGGAAGAATGTGAGCAGGTTGTCATGGGGAATTGGGATGATTTTATAACAAAACCTACTGAATTCGAGACATTACAGTGGCATCAAAGACAGCTCTCAGAAGAACATGCGGACTATTTAAGAGGGTTACCGTTTTCAATTGATTTTATCATGAGCGGGAAATTCATTAGAATGTTTCATGCTTCGCCTAGAAGTCTATATGAAAGAGTTCAACCGTATGCTTCAAGAGAAGAGCGCATAAGCATGTTTGAAAATAGTAATCTGACAGAAAATATGGAAGGTGAAAGAACACCGGATGTTGTCTGTTATGGAGATGTTCATCAAGCTTATGTCCAAAATTTTAGAGGAAAAACATTATGTAACGCAGGGAGCGTAGGAAATCCGCTCGAGATTACACAAGCTTCTTATTTAATTTTTGAAGGGCTATATAATCAAAAAGAAACAGCTAGTTTCTCGATTCAACTTGTTCGGGTTCCGTATGACATTGAACTGGCGATAAAGTTAGCGAAAGAAGCAGAAATGCCAGAGCTTGATGCTTATATCCAAGAGCTGACTACAGCTAAGTATCGTGGATTAAAAAAATAGACTGATGTATTTAGGATAGTGTGAAAAGCGCTACTAAGATAATGAATAATTTACAAGAGAGGTGAGTTTCTTTGTGGGAAGAAACAAATGCAGAAATTCTTGAAGTTATATTTTCAAGGTATGTTTTCGGCAATGAATTCACACAAGGAAATTATAGGAGAAGAGTAAAATTAACAATTCAATTTACCTTAAAAAACGGAGAAAAAGTGATTGCTACAAGGAAAGTAGGGACATTTGTAAAAAATAGATGGATGTTTGAAAGAGGAAAGTGGGTATCCATTTTATATAAAATGGATAATCCTAAAAAATTCAAATTAAAATATCATATTTAAAAGTGGGAATTACCATTCATTTGTATATGGTGTATGATTATTATATACATAGGGTTCTCCAGAAACTCCCTAGATAAATAGGAGGGAATAGTATGAATAAAAGGTTTAGAACATTAATGAAAATTACGCCTCCCCTAAGTGTGTTTTTTATCTTAATTGGCTTAACGATGGGAATATTAGGTGCGTTAGATCATGATTTAAAAACAATAACTGCATCACTATTTATCATTACGCAATCTGTACTTGCTATCATATATACGAAGTCTTTTAAAAAAATATGGGGGCAATAAGCTCAAAATGAAAAAGTGCAAGGAAATTCCTTGCACTTTTTCATTTTAATATTTTGTTCGTAATCCATTACGCTGAGAAGAGGGGAGATTTGTCGATCCATTACCCGTTCGAGAATAAGAAAGATTGTAAAAGGGATTTATTTTTCACAAACTTTAATAGCAGCGTGTAAACGAGAGATTCCCTCATCTATTTGATTGATATCTACTTTTCCGTATGATAAACGAATATAGCCATCCTTTGCTCCAAAAATACTACCGGGCATAAAGGCTACTTGCTGTTTTAAACTTTGCATAATAAGCTGTTTTTCGTTTATAGGCTCCTTTAATTTCCCCCAAATGTAAATCCCGCCACTTGGGTTTGAAAAAGAAATTTTATCCTGAAGATAGCAGTTTAAGGAATCGACAAGAATATCTCTTTTTTGTACTAGCTGTTTTCGTAATTGTGTCATATGCGTATCGAAAGAAACAGTCTCAAAAAATTGTTGCATAAGCCACTGAGGGAATATGCTCATTCCTAATTCCATTTGATGCCTTGCATCTGATAATCGCTCCACTACGGACTGCGGAGCAACAAGCCAACCAATCCGAAGACCTGGCGCAATCATTTTGGATAACGAATGAACATAAATGACAGTTCCGTTCTCATCAATGGATTTTAAAGTTGGACAAGGCTGTTTATTTTCTAATGTTAGTAGACTCGATGGGTCATCCTCAACAATTGGAATTCGCAGGTCTGCACATAGTGATAACAGTTTCTTTCTCCGATTTGGATGAAGCATTGTACCGGTTGGGTTTTGGAAATTCGGATTTAAAAAAATCATTTTAATCCGGTGCTTTCGATATAGTTCATGTACATCTTCCGGGTTAATTCCATACTCATCAACAGGCAATGGGAAAATTCGAATACCTGCAGATTGGAAGAGAGGTAAAGAGTAACAATGTGATGGACTTTCAAAAGCAACTGCATCACCTGGGTTTAATAAACATTGAACAATGAGGTGAAGCGCTTGCTGAGCGCCGGAAGTAATCATAATAGATTGCTCAGTTGCATCAATGTGTAAATGTTCCTTCATATACTTTGCTACAGCTTGTCGTAGTGGTAGATAGCCTTGCGGATGATCATAGCTAAGTGATTGTGTTAAAGGCTGTTTATGTAAAATTTCTTGCAACTGCTCATGGGGAAACAGATTACAACCAAGTTCTCCATTTGCGAAATCAATGATATTTTCATTTTGCTGTACTTGTTCTCGAATATGGCGAAGTAGTGGTAAATTCGGCAAAAAAGTACCACCTTCTATGAAACCTCTCCAATTTGGTGTGAATGTTGGAGAAACGCCCCACATATGTGTACTTACACGTGTGCCCTTTCCAGTTGTACTTTCCACAATTCCCATAGCACGTAGTTCATTATAAGCAGTTGTAACAGTACTTCGGTTTACAGTGAGTTGTAGAGCTAATTTTCGCTCTGAAGGGAGAAAACTACCAGGTGGAAGTTCTCCGTACATAATACGTCTTTCAATAAAATCAACAACTTGTTGGTAAATTGGAATCTTGCTATCAGTATCTAACTTCCATTCCATTTATAACGTCTCCTTATTCCTTATCTAGTTTTATTATAGCAAATTGGCTGGGTGAAAAAACAGCCAATTGGACGGTGTGATATCCAGCCAATTTTACTATGCTAAGGTAGTGGAAGGGGAGATTCGGATGAAACGATGGCAAATGGAATGGCTCCTAATATCAGTTGCTTTAGTATGGGGAGCAAATTATACAATTGGAAAATATGGAGTGGCGTATATGTCATCCATTCAATTTAATAGCTTACGATTTTTAGTTGCATCTCCGGTATTATTATTAATTACATTTTTAATAGAACGATCGTTACGTATTGAGAGAAAAGATTGGCTTAGATTAGTGGTCGTTGGGATTGTTGGAACTACATTATATCAAACGTTATTTATGTTATCTGTGAAATATACATCAGCTACAAATGCTTCACTATTAATTGCAATGTCACCAATTTTTACAGGGATTTTAGCAGTATTACACAAACAAGAACGCTTTTCGATGAAGATTCAAATTGGTTCTTTATTATCGTTTAGCGGGGCAGCACTTGTGTTATTAACAGGGCATACGAATCAATCTACATATGAGTATGCTTGGCTTGGAAATCTAATTGGATTAGTAGCTGCGATTGCTTGGGGCTGGTATCCAATACTTGCTCAGCCGCTTATTACAAAATATTCAGCGATGCGAGTGACATCTTGGTCTACATTAATTGGGATTGTACCACTCGTTATATATTGTTTATTCAACGTACATACATTAACATGGCCGACAGATTCACTAAGCTGGGGATCATTAGGGTACTCTATTATATTTGCTACAGTCTTTGGACTAGCGATGTGGTATGTTGGTATTAGTAAACTTGGTTCCACAAAAGTAATGGTGTATATGTATCTTGTCCCATTGTTTGCGGTTATTTTTGCGGCAGTAACTATTGGAGAAAGAATAAATATGACGCAATTGCTTGGCGGACTTGTTATATTTATCGGTTTATACGTTGTGAAAAAGGGAGCGGTAAAAAAGCCAGCTCTCAATTTGGAAAAAGTGAGTTAATGGTGAATGACCTCTTTCTACGCAAGAGGTCATTTTTATTTATGTAACAGTAGGGCTTGTTTCACAGCCCATTGTTGATGTTTGTGTATAAGTAGCTTTTGTGCTTGAGAATGAGAGAGCCATGATTGTATCATTATTTCTATACTGATTACAGAGCCAATACATCTACAGGTGTTTTTCAATAAATTTTAGTGAGAGTAATGTACTAAATTATTTGATGAGAATAAATGGAGTTAATATCGTGAAATAAAACCGCCTGGAAGGGCGGTTTTATTTCGTTATTTACAATCGATTAGAGCATAATACGAGTCACTTTACAGATAACTTTTCTGTATATTTTTGATAAATCGAACCAGCCACTACTGTATCTAAAAAGGCAACCCCTACAGATTTAAATAAAGTAATTTCATCAGAATGTGTCCGTCCTTGTTTATGCCCTAAAATAATGTCACCAAGCTCACTATATACATTAGAAAAATCCCATTCGTTTTGTTCACTCGCTATCAAGAAATCTCCAGCTTCGTGTTGAACACCTTCTAGTGTGTCTACAATAATTTTATCGCTGCGCTCTAATGTGGTGAAATCGAGTTCTTGCATATGAGGTTGATAAGAGCCAATTCCATTAATGTGAGTCCCGCGTTTTAAGTGTTTTCCGTTAAATACAGGAGTAGTGGAAGTTGTACTACAAATTACAATGTCCGCCATTGCAACAGCATCGTCGGCTGATTCTATAATCTCAATTGTTCCGTTCCAATTTGGATATAAGGAGAGTAAATGATTCTTAAATTCAAATGCTTTTTGTATTGTACGATTTACGAGAAGAATACGAGTTAAAGAACGAACTTCCATAACAGCTTGTATTTGCCCCAGTGCCTGGGCACCACAGCCAATGACAACGCAGACGCTAGAATCTTGGCGAGCGAAATGCTTTGTCGCAATACCGCTCATTGCTCCTGTACGAAGTGTTGTTAAATAAGATGCTTCAATTGTCGCAACATGATCACCAGTATTTGTTTCTGTTAAAACGATCAAGCTTTGTAATGCTTTTTTTCCTTTTCGGGTATTTTGAGGAAAGATACTAACGATTTTCGTAGATGCAAATTCGATTGGAGCTACATAAGAGGGCATATAAAGAGAGTTTGCCTCTTCTTGAGAGTGTTGTATATTCAGCCTTACGGGTGTTGTGATTTCATTGTTCTTATAATATTGAAATGCTTTTTCTACATCTTGCAAGCAATCTTTCATTTTATAAATGTCTTTTACCATTTTTTCTGTAATATGAATCATTTAGATTATCCTCCTTTTTAATAGAAAAGGGGGAGTTGAAAATCCCCCGATTGACTAGGCTTGTATATCTTGATTTTGTACATTCTCTGCAATCTGCTTCGTTGAAACTGCAGCGATAGCAATTAAAGAGATGCAGCAAGTTAGTACAATATATAAGGCGACTGGAATCCATGAATTGTTATACACATTCATTAAATAAGCAGCAATCATTGGAGCTGTCCCGCCAGCTAGTGCAGCGCCTAATTGATACCCTAACGTAACGCCAGTGTATCGAACTTGAGTGGAGAAGATTTCAGAGAATAATGTACCCAAAACAGCCGTTACAGGTGCCCATAAAATTCCTAAACCAATGACAGTTGCGATAATGATAGAAAAGGTTGTTCCTTGGTTTAGTAGTAAGAAATAGGGAAATGCATATAAAAGAATCGCAACGGTACCCCATATGTACATTTTCTTTCTTCCAATTGAATCTGAAAGTTTTCCCATAATAGGAATCATAATGGTAGTAATGAGCATAGCGATTGTAACGGCATTTAGGACAGTTGTATTCGGTAATTTCAGCTGTGATGTTCCATAGGAAACAATGAATGTCGAGAAAATATAGAAGGGACCTGTTTCAGCTACCTTTGCGCCTGTAGCAATTAGTACGGATTTCCAATGATGACGCAAAGTATCAGCAATAGGTAGCTTTGAAATATTTCCGCTTTCTTTTGCCTTTTTGAAATCGGGTGTTTCATCTAAACCATTTCGAATCCATAACCCTATGAATACCAATACTGCACTTAAAATAAACGGAATTCGCCATCCCCATGTCACAAAACTATCACCAGAAATCATTGTCATGAAAGATATAGCGGCAGTTCCGAGTAACATTCCAATTGTAACACCCGTTTGAGGAATACTACCAAAAAATCCTTTTCTTTCCTTCGGTGCATATTCTACTGCAAGGAGTAAAGCACCTCCCCATTCTCCGCCAATTCCTAATCCCTGGATAATTCTCAGTAATATTAAAAGAATAGGAGCTAGTATACCGATAGTTTCATATGAAGGGAGTAAGCCAATACATACTGTTGCTCCTCACATAAGAGATAGTGTTAACACCAGTGTCTTTTTTCGTCCAATTTTGTCACCAATATGACTGAAAATAATACCTCCAAGTGGACGGATAAAAAATGGAATACCAAAAGAAAGATAAGAAAGCATAAGTGCGACAAGGGGATCCTCGTTTACAAAAAATAATTTGTTAAATACAAGTGCGGCAGCAGTTCCATATAAGAAGAAATCAAACCATTCAATAGAACTACCAATCAAACTAGCTATTAATGCTTTTTTCTGGACAGAGCTTTGTTGATTCATCATTTCACCTCTTTTGTAATTTAAATATTCTAATTATTAAAAATATTTTATATAAAATTAATTCATATGTCAAAAGTTTAAGGTTGAAGGAGGTAGCATTGTAAGTAGCAAATATTATAAAGTGATGCTTTTCATTAGAATAGAATGGTTTTGAGTAATAGTGGGTATTCGTGTTCATCTAATAATTAGAAGTATAAATGAATTGGGAAATAATAGGATGAGAGGAAGAGAGAAATGAAAGTAAGACAAGTTCAAGAGGAAGATTATGTAACGATTCATTCCGTACTTAACGAGTGGTGGGGTGGGAGAAATATGGCTGATATGTTACCGAAACTTTTCTTCGTTCATTTCCGAGAGACGAGTTTTATTATTGAACAGGACGGAGAGACTCTAGGGTTTTTATGTGGTTTTTTCTCACAAACATATACTGATGAAGCATACGTTCATTTTATTGGAGTGAATCCAAAGTATCGAAGAAAAGGCATAGCTTCTACGCTATATTCTTATTTTTTCGATGCAGCTCGTGCAAATAATCGTCACATCGTAAAAGCGGTAACTTCTCCAGTAAATAAAAAATCAATTCAATTTCATCAAGATATTGGATTTGAAATTGAAACAGGTGATGGAGAAGTAGATGGAGTATCTGTACATACAAATTATGATGGGGAGGGTGGGAGTAGGGTATTGTTTGTGAAGAGGGTGTAGATGATTATAAACTATGTAAAGGAGGGGGATTATGAAAACTTTCATTTACATGGTGAGACATGGCGAATCACCAAAAACAGAAGGAAATGAAAGAACAAGAGGATTAACTGAAAAAGGGAAATTAGATACTCATCGAATAACTGATATATTACAAGGAAAGGGTATTGAAGTTTTTGTTTCAAGTCCATACAATCGATCAATCCTAACGATTCAGGAGTTAGCTAAACGTTTAGGACAAGAAGTTTTAGTATTTGAAGATCTAAAAGAGAGAATTTTTTCTACTGGAGACAAGCGAATATCTGATAAGGAATTATTGCCTTTGTTAAAGAAGTCGTTTTCTGATCCAAACTTTGCTTTAACGGGAGGGGAGTCTAATGCAGTTTGTCAGAACCGAGCTATAAAAATTTTAAAAGAATTATTAAAGACATATCGAGGACAGAAAGTAGTATTAGGCACTCATGGAGCTGTTATGACTTTGATGATGGGATATTATGACAGTCAGTACGATTTGAATTTTTTACTACATACATCAAAACCAGATATATACAGAATGGAATTTCATGGTCAGGAATTGGTGGAGGTTAAAAGGTTGTGGAAATGTTAACAGAGGTGTTTAATTTCCCCGCTATCTAAAATCTAGATTTGGATTGTTATCTATTAATTCCAAACTAAATTACATACTGTATTTTAATCCAATAATGGCTATTTTATATTATATTCATGCGAGTTCCTTGCTTTCTACTAACGAAACTAATAATAGTCATAGGAAAAAGATATTTGTATAATGGAATTGTCTTGAAACTATTACCACTCCTATTCGTAAACATAGTTACATTTATAAATTTTAGGAGATCAAAAATGTTAGCAATTTCATTAATTTTCATGGCTTTGGGAATTGTAATTATATTTGTGGGATATTCCTTACGGCGTAAAGGGAAAACTTCATTCATTGCAGGAAACAATGAAGTATTTGTTCCAAAAAATGAAAAGAAATTAGCAGAGCGAATAGGTTTAGTGATAATTTTATTTGGCTTGGAGACTGTATTGTTTCCAATAATATTTCAAGTCTTTAATGGAATTGAAGGATACCATTTTACAATATTAGTTTTTCTTCAAATATTAGTTGTATTTATTTTAATGTTAGTAGATCAGATGGAGAGATAAGATTAACCAAAAGGCAAAAGACCTTCGTAAAAGGAAGGTCTTTTATTTTTAGACTAATAACAATAAAATTTAACAAAGCCAATAAAATAGAAATTTAGACTGTTGAATAGTTTTTATTTAGTGAAAAGAATTTTTATTAAAATAAAGTATTAAACTAGAAAGTGAATTTTGAATTTTGATAATGATGTGTTATGTAAAACTGACACATTGAGTATTTTTAATAATTTAATACATTTTTATAGGAAAGAGATAAGTTTGTTTGCCAATTCCCTAAGTTCATTAAAATACGAAAAAACCTACTTTTTGATTGAAAGCAGGGCTTTGCTTATTAAAGCACTACACTATATTGAACAAAAGCAACATCATTTGTTTACAGTGCATGAATAAACAAGCATCAATTTTTTCATTATCCCCGTAACTTTTAAGATAGGAAAATCGTTATATAAAATGAATACTAAATTTATAGGTTATGAAAATGAATGGGGGAAAATTATGAAGGTCCTTATATTAGGAGGTACTCGTTTTTTAGGAAGGGCTTTAGTAGAAGAAGCATTGAAAAGAGGGCATGAAGTTACCTTATTTAATCGTGGCACGAATCAAGATGTATTTCCTGAAGTAGAACAGTTAATCGGCAATAGAGACAGTGATGTATCAGTCTTAGCAAATCGAAAATGGGATGTTGTAATGGACACATGTGGATTTGCTCCCCATCAAATTAAAAAAATTGCTGCTGTACTTGGAGACAACATCGAACATTATACATTCATATCAAGTATTTCTACTTATAAAGATTGGATTCCGCTTCATATTAAGGAAGACTATCATTTACAGCCTATGCCGCCTAGTGATAAGTTGAAAGCGGTTGAGGAAGGGGGAATCTCTCCTTATGAATATTATGGTGCGTTGAAAGTTTTATGTGAGAAAGAAGTAGAGAAACATTGGCCAAATCGTGTTTTGCATATACGAGCAGGGCTTCTTGTTGGACCATTTGACTATACGGACCGGCTCCCGTACTGGGTTCAACGTGTAGCGCAAGGTGGAAAAGTACTGGTGCCGGGACGTTCAGATCGTTCAGTTCAATTGATTGATATAAAAGATGTAGCAACTTGGGTGTTTGATATGTCAGAAAATAGAAAAGTAGGCACGTTTAATGTAACAGGACCGAATGGTGAATTGACGATAGAAGAACTATTAAATACTTGTAAAGCAGTAACAAATAGCGATGCCGAATTTGTATGGGCAGAAGAACAATTTCTATTTGAGCATAACGTACAGCCGTGGACGGAGATGCCTTTATGGATTCCTGAACACTTCCCGTTAGAAGGAGAAACAGAACCGTGGAAAGGTAGTTTTTTCATCAATATAGAAAAGGCTGTTAGTACTGGTCTTTCATTCAGGCCCATTGAAGATACCATTTATGATGTATATCAATGGGAGAAATCGAGGGAGGATACAGAACGAAAAGCAGGTATATCAAGAGAAAGAGAGGCGGAATTGCTAGAGGCTTGGTTTCAAAAGGAGAGATTGTGAAGAGGATACAATCGTATCCAACAGAAGGAAATTTAAACATAGTATCCTAAATTAGAGTACTCTAATTTAGGATTTTTTTATTTCGTGTTTTAACTATTAAATATATAGAGGTAATATTTATAGTAGTTAAAGTATTTAAGGTGGTGGAGAAATTTTAAGGAGTTTCTTCATCATATAAACAAAGGCAAATCTTATAAAAAAATATTTTAAAGTTCAGGGTTAAAAAGAAACTTGTAAAAGAGTTAGATTATAAGCAAGTTAAAGCGATATTAGATGCATGCCATACAAAACGAGATAAGTTACTTAATTATGCTAATACTTGGATTAAAAAAGCTTAAAACGGGAATGGCAAGGTATTTAATTCCTCATCTAAGTGAGGAGTACTTAGAGTAAGAAATAACTTTTCTTATCGAGCTAACGGACAGGATAGTTCAATAAGCCTTTCCTTTTACGTTTCTCTAACCTAATGTGATAGGTACTCACCTATGTTTACAAAAATGAATATCTTATTGTTGAAAACCGTTTTAAATAGGGAGGAATCTTCATGGGATACTTTGTTACTATAGAGCCAGGTGTGAATTTATATGTAGAAGATATTAACCCGGGGGGAAATAAGACCATCGTGTTTTTACATGGTTGGCCGTTAAGCCATAAACAGTTTGAATATCAGTTTAATGTTCTTCCTGCTATGGGTTACCGCTGTATTGGTTTAGACTGGAGGGGCTTTGGTAATTCGGATAAACCAATGAGTGGCTATACTTTTAACAGACTTGCAGATGATATCCGCAAAGTAGTTGATACACTTCAATTAAACAATTTTACTCTCGCGGGTCACTCTACCGGTGGGGCTATCGCAATTCGATATATGTCCCGTCACAACGGTTTTGGGGTATCAAAGCTTGTCCTTATTGATGCGGCGGCTCCAACTGGATTTACACCAGAAACGGCTAATGAATTTCTTAAGGAGACCCTAAATGACCGCCCAAAGATGATGCAGAGAGTAACAGATACCTTTTTCTTTCAGTATATAACTAAACCATTCTCGGACTGGTTTTTGCAAATGGGATTACAAGCAGCAAGTTGGTCGACAGCTGCTATTATAGTTACATTAAGAGATGAGAATCTGCATGCGGATCTTTCAAAAATTAATGTACCTACTTTAATCATTCACGGCATTCATGATAAAGTCATTCCATTTGCACAGGCCCTCGAGCTAAACCAAAAAATAAGAAATTCACAGCTAGTCCCGTTTCAATATAGTGGGCATGGCCCTTTCTGGGAAGAACGTCACAAGTTTAACCAGCTATTAACAAAATTTATTTAGTTGAAAATTAAAATTATTCAGATAAACAGATTGAAGGATTGCTTAATAGTCTTATCTTTTTATAGGTAGTAAAATTTTTGCTCTACTTAATAAGCTCGATTGATTGTTCAAACGATAAGGGGGCGATGCATTAATAAGGTATCGTCTTTTTTGGTTGATTAACGAAGCAGATTGTGAAGTATTGTTCTTAAAGTAACAGGTGTGTTAGTTCAACAAAACAAAGTAAAGAACACTAATCTAATTCATAAAGTGAAACTTTAATCAGTGGGGGTTTTCTTCATCCCCCACTGATTATTAGTTGAACCAATCGGGCTTTTACAGGCAGTTTATCTCCCACCTAACTTCTTTGCTTCCGCCGAATTTTGAGGTAGGAGTATTACTGCCTGTTAATGCGGGATAAAAAATTATTCCGATAAACATATTTAGTGATTATTTGTTTATTTAAAAAAGGATATATTATTATTTGGACGGGCTGCGTTGAAGACATGTAGTTAAAGTGGGAGGTTTGATTTTATAATATTTTTTCACTTTACTATTGATAAGATCCTTTATGCTTAGAAATAGCTTTTGCTAATTTAGGAGTTCCAAAAATCTGATATGATCGTGTAATAAAATATAAATTTCAAACAATTATTTTTGCCCCGTCTTAAAAGTAGACGGGGTTATATGTATTTGAGGGTTCGAAATCTAAATAATGTACTTATAATTCACAAAAGTAAATATTTTCTAAATATATACTTGAATGAAGTATATATTTTTGTTAAATTTATCCTATGGATAGAACAAGTTTAATTAAAGGTCATTTAGAGATGTGTGTGTTATCTATTTTGTCAAAGGAAAAAAGTTATGGATATGAAATTATGAAGGAGTTAGAAAAACACAATTTAAAACTGAAAGGAGTAGGAAGTATTTATCCCATTTTGACTAAGCTTAAAGATCAGGAATGGGTTCATACTTACCGTGAAATAACAGAAAGCGGTAAGGTTAGAGTTTATTATGAAATTAATGGAAAAGGGGAAGTGTATCTTCAGAAAAAAATCAACGAGTGGTTGGAGTTACAAAAGGATATAAAATCCCTACTGCAAAGTGGTTCGAAAGGAGAACATTTAGAATGAAAATGAAATTGAGCAAGGAGGAAACACAATTTTTAAACGAAATTCTCGAAGAGTTAAAACAATACAAAATAAGTTCAAAGAACAGAAAAATCATTAAGCAGCAGCTTTTAGAACATATTCAAGAATGCCGTGAACACGGCCAAGATAGTTTAAATGATTTAGGAGATACAACAATATTTATCAAAGATTTTTTAGAAATGAATGAAATAGATCTTCATTCTGAAATAAAACAGATACGAAAATCAAAAAATAGAATAGGAATTTTATTTGTGATTGGATTCCTTACTTCAATTGTTACCTACCTCACTTCACAACTCATATTATCTATGTTTTTAACAGAATCATTTAACCCACTATATACTAATAATTCGTTTGACTATAATATTTTGTATCAGATAGCGGATAATTCTTGGTGGAACTCTCTGTTAATGATTACTAGCATTTCTATTTCCGTACTAATTTTCACGCTGGTAGTGTTTTATATAAGAAAAGTAAATATAAGTAGGTGAAAGTTAATATGAAAATACTAAAATTTGTAGTCATTTTTATATGCTTATTATGGAATGTGGTTATTTTATTTGTACCAGCCTCGAAAGTCTCCGCAGAAAAAGATATTAAGAATACGATAGACAACTATGTAGAAACCTTTTTAGAAGAACATCAAATTCCAGGAGCCTCTATTGCTATTGTTCATGAAAATGATTTATTTTATGCTAAAGCATGGGGTGTAACGGGAGAAGATGAGGAAAAAGTGACCACTGAAACGCCCTTTACAATAGGATCGATAAGTAAATCATTAACAGGCCTAGCCATAATGAAATTAATTGAAGAAGGTACTGTTCACCTAGAAGATCCAGTCAAAAAATATATTCCATGGTTTACACTTAAAGATGAAGAAGCAACATCCAAAATAACAATTAAACATTTACTTACCCATTCAAGTGGAATCAGTACTTATTCGGGTTTATCAATATCAGATAAAGAATCTAAAGGTTTCAATGCTATAAAGGATAATGTAAAAAGTCTATCAAACGTTAAGCTTACTGCTTCACCTGGAGAAAAACATCAATATAGTAATGCAAATTTCTTAATTCTTGGTGCTCTCATTGAAAGAATTACCAATCAAACGTATTCTGAATACATGGAGCAACAAGTGTTTGTACCGTTAGGCATGAAAAATGCAGCAGCTGATAATGATACTGCGTATAAAAAAGGATATGTAGCTGGCTATCAGTCATGGTTTGGAATCCCTCGGAAAAGTTCGGTAACTTATGATAATGGAGGAGCACCATATGGGTACATAACGGCAAGTGCAGAAGATATGATTCAATACATTAAATTCCTTAGCCGACAAGAGAATGACAATTTTTTAACTGAAAACACGATGAATCTTTATGTATCATCGCATGTTCAAACGGGTGAAACCCGCTACTACGGCTTAGGGATAAGAATCACAAATCCAGATTCTGAGGAGAAAATGATCTGGCATTCAGGTTCAACCCCTGATTCACATGCAGAAATGTTTTTTATACCGAAAACGGGTTGGGGTGGCGTGATTCTCACCAATAAAAATCATATTCTGGAAGAAGAGGCGCTTTCCTATTTGAAGCAAGGTATTATAAATATAATAAATGGAGATGAACCTGTTGATATACCTTCAAATACTCCTATTATTCAATTGGTTACACTGGGGACAATATGCTTACTTTTTGTAATGCTCGTTTATCTGTCGGTAAAGATGAGATCAAAAAAAATTCGTAAAAGAAGTATATGGTATATTTCCGGTATCATTTTCTTAGTGCTATCTATTGCTACAATTCCGGCACTAATTTATAGTACGGATTCTCCATGGCATGCGATTTATGTGTTTTCTCCAGATTTAGCTTATTTATCAATTGGAGTAGTTATCCTGTTTGCACTTAATGGATTGTTTTCTATCATCATTGCTTATAAACAAAATTTACAAGTGAAGTATTTTAGCAGTTAAATATCAAATCGTATAAAGGGGAGACGGCGTAATGGATCTTACATTCAAATTAGAGGAAACTTGTTTTAACTATCGAGTTGGTGCACTATGCAAACATGATAATAAAATGTTAATGATTCAAGATGAAGGGGAAGATTTCTGGTATATACCAGGCGGACGAGTGCAGATGCTAGAGAGTAGTGAAGCGGCAGTGAAAAGAGAGCTTAGAGAAGAACTAGGAGTAGATGTTGATGTGAAAAGACTGCTATGGACGGCTGAAAATTTCTTTACATATGATACACGTCAGTTCCATGAAATTAGTTTTTATTATGAAGTGAACTTGCTTGAACTGCCTGCAAAGGGAGAGAATTCTTTCATTCTTGAAGAGGACGGCAGAAGGTATGTATTTCAATGGGTGCCAGTAGAGCGAATAAATGAATATAACTTGAAACCGGATTTTCTAAAAGATAAAGTGAATGATTTGCCTATTTATATTGAACATATTGTTAGGAATGAATAAAAGAGGTCGAAAGATGGGAATTGGGACTTTACTTATAAGTAGGGGATTATAGAAAATATACCAAGTAAAGTATAGGGTTCCAAAATCTGTATTAAAAATGATATTCCTAAATATAGAGTTATAGTATGATAGAAGAGAAGCACAAGAAAAATGGGGGAATACTATGATTACATTGCAGCAGAAGCTGGAGCAATACACACGTATATATGCACAGTTAAAAGGGGAACTAAAGTGGAAAACTAGTGATTCTCGGACAGGGATGATGATTGCTGCTATGTATGCAGGAAGCGATAAACCGTTTGATCTTGGACGTTTTTTAGAAATTAGTAGTTATGTTAAGGATCAGGTAGGGATATTTTCATACTTAAAGTCTTATCATCGCTTTGTGGTTGCGGCAACATTAGATATTCACTTTACGCATTACAAAAAAGCCTTTCAGCAGTTTCTAGACTTATATGAACGTTTGGTCGCTGGCGGCTTTAGCCGGAGTATATTTACTTATCTGGCAGCAGCTGTGCTTTTAACAGAAGACAATGGACAGCATGACACACGCATTCAGCGGTCGATGCAAGTATATAAACGCATGAAAGAGGATCACTTCTTTCTTACAGGCACAAATGATTACCCGCTCGCTGTTTTGCTAGCAGGGCAATCAGAGAAAGTAGAGACACTTATGGGCCGGGTGGAACGTCTCTATCAGAAGCTGGCGGCAGCTGGTATGCGGAAAGGGAATGATCTTCAATTTTTAAGTCATATTCTTTCTCTAAAGAAGGATGTCAGTGAAGATATTTTAGTAGCACGTTATACAAGCATATGGAACCTGCTAAAGCAAGAAAAGGTAAAAGTGAAGCAGATGCATTATCCGGCTGTCGGGCTACTAGCGTTGCTTGAGGGTGGAGAGAAAGAGGTTCATTCTCTTCGAGCATTCATTGAAAAATTGCAGGGTGATAAGCTATTCCGCTGGCATACGGCTGCAAATATTCTTATTGCGATCCAACTGTTCGTAAGTCAGAAAGGTACGGAAAGTCACGCTGCCAACACAGGATTACAAACAATGATAGAGGTCCTCATACAAGCGCAGCAGGCAGCTATGATAGCAGCAATTACCGCTTCCTCTACAGCAGCTTCTGCCAGCAGTAGTTCATAACGTGCAAATTGCTGTATGAATGCAAGTGAACCGTCGCTATTTTTAAGATTTTCTAAAAAGGGTTACATAAACCATACTTAACTAAGAAGTCGATTGTCTGCTGACAATCGACTTCTTAGTCTATGTTAAATTAATAAGGTAGGCGTCAAATATTCCCCACCTACTATTTGTAAATAGCCCATGAGATAATCTCCTTACATACTACATGTGGAGTTTTTTTATGAAAAGGCACCTATTAAAGAAAGAATGGGAAACTTATATTCAAGACTATAAAAACAGTGGATTATCAATAGTTTCCTGGTGTCAAAAACAGAACCTACCAGTTCATCAACTATATTACTGGCTGAAAAAATTATCACCTGAAACTGAAGATCAAAATTATAAAATCTTTTATTCTTTAAAAAACATAAACTTCAATAATACGAAAGATAATAAACAAAAATATATTTATAAAATTATAATATATTATATGGTGTTTTTTTCAATACTTTATACAAGAAACATTACAATTGTCAATTTTATTACAATCATTAGTTTTCGGTCGTTAGCACATTACAAAATGGAGGTTGTTAAAATGAGTGTAAACGTAGAACAAGTTAGGTTGGCAAATGATGAGGAAACTTATAGAAAATTAAACATTCATCCTACAGAACCGCAGCCAAAAGAGGATGGCATGCGCACAGACGGAAGGGAGGGTTCTTTTGAGTGGTGGTATACTGATGCCGAATTTGAGGACGGAACAACTGTAGTGACTACCTTTTACACCAAAAATCACTTTGATGTTCTTGGACCAGCATGGCCTACAGTCCATATTGATATTACACATCCTGATGGCACCAAAACCCTTATGTCTTCTCAAGAGGCTAAAGGCAGCAGGATTAACGCTAAAAAAGATATTTGTGATGTCAATATCAACAAATCCTATCTCAAATACCAAGATGGACAATATATCCTTCATTTTGAAGAAGGATATATTAAATATCATGCTGTAATGACGTCAAAATTACCGATGTGGCGTCCAAACACCGGTCATTGGTTCTACGGAGACCAAGATGAGCACTTCTTTGCATGGTTTATTGCTCAACCATCCGCGACAATCGAAGCTACTTTGACTATTGGTGATAAAATGATTCAATTAAATGGGAGTGGTTACCATGATCATAACTGGGGCAATATCGGCATGGAGAAATTGATGAATCATTGGTATTGGGGAAGAGCTAAAGTTGATGGTTTTGACATCATTGCTTGCGACATTATTGCTGAGAAGAATTATAACTACAAAAGGTTGCCTGTGTTTATGTTAGCTAAAGATGGAAAAATAATATCGGACGATCAATCTCTTACTAAAATTCAGAGAGAAAATATTATAGAACATCCCGAAACTAAAAAGTTTATGGATAACCATTTAATATACCTTCAACCTATTTCAAGTTTTGAGTCTTTTACAGTAGAATTTATTAGAAATAGGGATATTGTTTCAATAAGTTTATTAGACAATTTGGATTCTACTGAGGCTTTGATAGCCAAAAAGTCAGGGGCTAACCCTACCTATACTCGTATCTTAGGGGATGTTCACCTGACTCATGAATTGAATGGTGTGAAAAAAATTTATAAAGCTGAGGGTTTATGGGATCAAATGTTCTTCGGGAATAATAAATATGCTATCATCAACAATTAGCCAAGAGACAATTAATGGCTTCACTTTTCACTAATAATTTGTGAAAGATCAGCTTGTTTACAAAACCTTGTTTTTCGAGCTTATCTGGATAGAGCGCTCTTTTTATTTCCTGTTTGTGAAGTTTCGGAACACGAGTTGAAAGCATAATGGTTTCTACTATTATGCCAGTCATACTATGGGGGTAGTTCCCGAAGATAAAGTATCAAATTTCTATGAATATGATTAGGGCATTATCGAAGAATTAGATGAACCCATTAAAATGGATGTAAATTCAACTTTTGGCTTCTTTTCAAACGGAATGGGTGCTTATGTAGCAATTGATGGTGAGAATTGTATAAATGAAAATTCAACCTTGTGGTTTAAAAATAAGTCACCTAAGTACAATTTAAATTTCTGGGATGTTGTCGATGAATGGAAAGTAATTGGTTTTCAAGTATAATTTGATAATAAATTCTCTACTTAGTTACGCTACTTTAAACGCCCCGATAAAAGTGTCATATTGCTCATGAAATATTATAGAAACAGAGAATCTAAGGAATTAAACTTTCTTTAGATTCTCTGTTTTTTATTTTATATGCTCAAGTTGATAAATTTGTTTTCTTTTAACAATTAAATATAAAAGGATGTTGATTATGGGAACAACAGAGCATGCTAGTATCTTCACTTAGTAAGCACGAAGCACATGCAGTAAATAATCTTTTCGATTCAGTGGATTATAGTCTACTCGTTTTCGCGATGGGAATTTTGATTCGATTTTACTATACCCGCAAGGTCTAGCGATAAAGACACCTTCACCTTCCGTAAAAGAATGTAGGCCACGCTTAAAGTTCTCTGTTTTGGCCATTGGCAATGTTCCTGTTAAATGAAAGAAATCGTTATGCAGTACAGGTTCTGTGAAAGCAGCGTGTATTGCTGATAATTTATACATTGCAGTACTGATTGAATTTGCTGGCACTGTTAATTCAAATTCATTTACTGGTTCATATACGGTCGTTCCGGCTTGCTTTAAAGCATCCATTAAGACAAGAGGCGTTAGTTTTCTAAAATCACCAGCTGTCGTTACTGGACTTGCATAGCCGGTATGCGTTAATGTTACGACGATATCAGTGACTTTCCATCCATATAAGCCTTGTTTTAACGTTTGGAATACTGTGTCTTCAATCGCTTTATGAAATGCTAAAGGCAATGAACCTAGCTCGACTTCTAAGTTATAAGTGATACCAGAACCTGTTGTACCACGTTGAATGTGAAAACCAATTGTTGCATAGAAAGGGTTATCTTTTTCACCCATTATTTCTAATGCGTTTCCGACTCCAATTGGCTTTTCTATGCAAACAATTCTTGTATCTGAAAAAGAAACAGCCAAATTATATTTTTCCTTTAAAGTTGTTTCAATCACTTCTTTTTGAATTTCACCAAAAAGCCGAATATAGATTTCGTTGTGAATATCATCCTTTACTACTTTTATAAGTGGATCTTCTTCCGATAGTTCCACCAATGCTTGATATAGGTCATGATTTTTCTTTTTTGACCGTGCTTCAATTGCAGCTTCCATTTGAGGCTCTGCAAAGTGAATGTCTTTCATTTTATCTGACCATTCACCTATCACATCACCGATTCTAATGTTGCTAAGTCCCCATACTTTACAAAATTCTCCCGTGCCAGCGATAGGAGATTGCACAGCGTTTCCATTATGAAATATATGAAGCTTTTTTATTTTTTCTTTATGTGAAATGGTCTTAAAGTCACTTTGTTTTCGAGTGATATCAATATATTTTCTTACGTGTAAACAACCGGAGAATATTCGCACGTATGCAATTTTTTCTCCGGTAGGCACTCTTTCAATTTTAAAAACAATACCAGATAAAGGCGTATTTCTATCATCGTCACAATCATTTTGAGGAATCATTACTGAAATGCTTTCGAGTAACTCTGTGATTCCTATTCCAGTCATTGCTGAACCGAAAAAGATTGGATATACATTTGCATGCTGAATCTGATCACATAATTCATTTCTTAAAGCGTCTTCATGCAATACTTCGCCATTTACATAGGATTCAAGTAACGATTCATTATGTGATGCTAAAAGTTCAATATATTCATCATATACATGAGCATGTACTTTGTTTTGAAGAATATACGCATCTTTTGTTCCTTCATTTTTTACTTTATATAGTGGGAGTACTTGATTCGTAAGCATATCTCGTATTTGTTGAATGACTTTCGTTGTTTCAGCACCACTACGGTCGATTTTATTTATAAATAAAATCGTTGGAATACGTAGTTTTTGCAGAGTGTTCATTAAAATTTTAGTCTGCGCTTGAACACCTTCTACTGCAGATATCACTAAAATGGCTCCATCTAGAACGCAAAAAGATCGTTCTACCTCGGCAATGAAATCAGCATGACCAGGTGTATCTATTAAATTTACCTTTATATCATGTATGAAAAATGAAACAACAGAAGCCTTAATTGTGATGCCTCGTTGTTTTTCTAACTCCATCGAATCTGTTTGTGTGCTTCCTTTATCTACTTGACCAATTTCCTGAATTACATTAGTTTCATATAGAATACGCTCAGTCAAACTCGTCTTTCCAGCGTCTACATGCGCTACAATCCCTGTATTTATTGTTTTCATGTATTAAAATCCTCATTTCGTTTTTCATGTTCATTTCCTCATTTCTTGTAATAATAAATTGCCGCATTACAATCACTCTCCAGTCTTTTAAGGTATTTCTATTATAGGGAATTTTTTGTCATTTGTAATGTGGTAAAGTGCTGAATTTTGGGAAATTAACAGGTTGAGAATACTAATGCTGGTTGACATTAAAGTTTATATATACATGCAATTTATCCCGCATTAACTGGCAGTAAAGGTTCAGAGAAAAGCAAGGGTTAAATAAAGATGTCATTATTCAATTTTTAGGAGTAGCTATTGTAGGAATTGTAGAATCGTATTTCACGAATGAATTAAATGAACCATCTCGTGTCGTTGCAGAACAGGTGTGAATATTGTTAGAGAGAAATTTATAATTTGAGCGAAAGGATTAAACCTCTTTGTAAAAGCAAAGAGGTTTAATTTTTTATTGTCGACAAAAAATAAACAAAAACAAAATGATTGCATTATAAATTCTAATCGGGTATATTAATTGATGTATCAATTATTGATATGTCAATTGATTATATAATGCCTTTGCAAAGGAGGGGTAAATTGACAAGTTCATGCTCAAAGGAAGCGATTATTTTATATAAATTACACTTTCTTAATAAAGAAGTGAGTTCAAAGTTTGAAGGTTGTACAGGTATGAGCCAATCTAGGCTTGAGCTTATACTTCAGTTATATGAAGTAGATGAAATTAGTCAAAAAGCACTTCAAAAAGAAGTGAATATTGATAATGCAGCGATTACGCGGCATTTAAAGCAACTTGAAGCAAATGGAATGATTACAAGACGTAAAAATCCAGATGATAACAGGATTACTTTAGTCTCTCTTACGAAAGATGGCCGAAATAAAATTCATGCCTTTCAAGAGGAGAAAGAGCGTTTTGCAGCTTCAGCGCTAAAAGGTTTAAGTGAGGAAGAGCGTGATAACCTTTTAAATATGTTAAATCGCATTCAAGAAAATATAAAAGAAGTTTAAATATGAGATAACAAAAGGAGAATACACCTATGAGTAACGTAACAAAAACAAATGACTTTACAGAAATTCTGACAGGACGTCGTTCGATTCGTAAATACGATACATCTGTGAAAATTAGTAAAGAAGAAATGACAGAAATTCTGACAGAGGCAACACTTGCACCGTCTTCAGTTAATATGCAGCCATGGCGCTTTCTTGTGATTGATAGTGCGGAAGGAAAAGCAACACTTGCGCCGCTTGCTAAATTCAATCAGCTTCAAGTAGAAACATCATCAGCAATGATCGCTGTATTTGGTGATTTACAAAACTTTGATAACGCAGAAGAGATTTATGGTACAGCAGTTGAACGTGGTTACATGCCAGCTGAAGTGAAAGAAGATCAAATGGGGAAACTTTCAGCTTATTTCTCTACAGTTACACCAGAAGTGATGAAAGATACAGTTTTAATTGATGGTGGTCTTGCGGCTATGCAACTTATGTTGGCGGCTCGCGCTCATGGATACGACACATGTCCAATTGGTGGTTTTGAGAAAGATAAAATTGCAGAAGCTTTCGGATTAGAGAAAGACCGCTATGTACCAGTTATGTTGATTTCAATTGGAAAAGCAGCTGATAGTGGATACAAATCAGTTCGTTTACCGATTGATAAAATTGCTCAGTGGAAGTAATTTTGTAAAAGTACGTAGAAGATGAGAGGGGAAGTACCATGATCATTATTCACGCAGTATTTCAAGTAGACTTAGCAAAAAAACAAGCATTTGTAGAAGAAATTCAACCGTTAATTCGTGCTTCAAGAGAAGAAAGTGGCAATGTATCATATGATTTATTTCAAGATACTGAAAAAGAAAATGTGTATACAATGGTAGAAGTTTGGCAAGATGCAGAAGCAGTTGCTAGCCATAATGCAAGTGAACATTTTACTTCTTTCGTTAGTAAAGCAAATCAATTTTTAACGGCTCCTTTGGATATTAAAATGTATGAAGGACACGAAGTGAATAATAAATAAAGATCTTCACGCAATAAATGAAACCTCGATAACTCTAAAATAGAGTAATCAAGGTTTCATTTTATTTTTTCTTCTTTTTTAACGTCTTTTGATAGGCGTATAGTTTATTTACTTCTTCTTTAAATTGCCGGAAGAGTTCTTGATTTTCCTGATCAGCATATCGGACGGCGTTGTACGTTTCTATAATTGTACCGGATTGAATAGAGACACCTTCTTCTTTTCGAATTCGCTCCATCCACGCGTCAACCGTTTCACCACGATTTCTGTTTAAAGGTGGTTTCAACTTTTTTTCTAATTTGAAAATTTCTTTGCGAATGGTATTAGTAGGTGGACGTGTAACCCGTCTTTGTTTTTGTAAAATTCCCTCCTCTGCAATCATTGTGCTAGGGTTATAGAAAGAGATATTTCCTAAATGAAAGGATTTTCTTTTTTTGTAAAGCTTCCAAATTACAAACACGGCAAATAGACCAATCAAGCTAGCTGTAATGGATTGAGCAACTAAAGGGTTATAATTTTCACTTGGTGGTATGTTTGTACCGAAATCACCTAGTTTTTCGATTGCGTCTGTAGCATCATTCGGATTTGTAATAGATAATAAAGCTTCAATGCCATAGCCGAAACCAAGTGATACCCAATAGAAAAGGTACGAGAGTACGATGCGTATATAAGGAATCAAAGGCAAGAATAAAAGGCTAGCTGTACCTATTACTGCGATTGATAAAAAACGAATTAATTTTTGATTTTTGTTATAACTTGTAATCCAAAGTGACAGCAAAATAAATAGGGCAAATAATCCAAGTTCCCATGTAGAAGGTAGTTTCATCGCATGAAGAATAAAGGAGACAAGGAACCATAAAAATGCACCTAGCATTTTATGATAGGGTGTAATATCTTCTCTTGTATGTACGATAAAAAAGAAAAACGGAAGTAAGATGGAACCAACGATAGAAAAAATAGAAAATACATAACAAAGTATAATTTGTACGAAGAAGAGTACAAGCAAGGCGGTTCGTTTATTACTCTTTATTTTATTGATGAAAATAATGCAAATAAAACTAATAGTCAGGAAGAGTATGATGTGAACAATTTCTCCTCGTTCTGTTAGCATACAAAGAAGGAGTAACAAGAGAAAGTCATTAACGTAATGAAGCCATGTTTTCAAATTGTTCCACCATCCCTTCATCAGTGATGAGATACGTTTGCTGTGTCGTATTTGGTAAATTCGTTTTTTGTACTCCGACAAAAAACAGTATAGAAGAACGCTCTTTTTTCCTATTCAAATAGTGCAGGAAACTTTCACGAGGGAGTAAAGTGCTATCCTCTGAAATGCGGGCAAGTTCTTCTAATGCCTTCGCATATTGCACGTGACCTTCATTTAATGCGAGATGTAAAGGTCCTTCTTCAGTAAATACGCTAACAAATAATTCAAAAGGAATATTTTTCTCTGTTGCAAATTGACATAAATACGTTGTATAAGAAATAAGATCCTCGATATTCTCTTTCCAACCAAACCCGCGATCTGCCCCTAAGTAAAGAGATATTGTCCAGCTGTAATTTTTTATCGCTTCATATTGTTTCGCTTGTAAACTTTGCATTTTAGCGGACGCTTTCCAATGGATGCTTCGAAATGATTCTCTTTCATATTGCTTTATGCCAACAATAGAGGATTCATCATGAAAATAGGAAAAGTTTGTTTTATAAGTACCTATTGCCAGTTGGTGTATCTCCTGCAAACCTACAATACGCTTTAAAGTAGGGTAAACAATAATTTCAGTCTTTAATTTGTCTACTGTAGGTAGGTGAACTTGAATGATATGAAAGGGATCACCTATAATACATTCAAATTGCTCAATTTTAAAAACACCACGTTTTGTAGCAGTAAACGATAATTCCCATTTTTGCTCTGACTTTGCAGGTTGTGAAAAGCGAAAGGAAAATAAAGTTTTAGATATTTGCTCAACTCCAGTAGTTGGATGTGGAACTAAGGTTGGGTTAATATGTAAAAAACAAGTTCCATTTACTAAAGGAAGTTTTGCTTTATTTTGCAAATGAATCGATAAACTTCCCGTTTCATTGGGAAATAAGCGTGATGTTTGTTTTTTATCGATAATTTGAAAATGCTGATCTATGTAAGCTGTATATCGATAAATAAAATAAGCAAATAAATAGTAAAACAAAAATGGAAAAACTAAAAATGAACTAGGTACATAGAATGCTAGAAATAGAGCTATTGGAATCGTTAATTTAATAATATGATGCTGGAAAAATAATGGAACGGTTACAATGCGTGTATAATTCATGATTGCTCGATCTCCACAGGAACGTCTACGTCAGTTAAAATACTTTCAATTAACTTCTGTTTTGTCGTGCGCAGAGCACCCTCCATTGATAAAATGAGACGATGTTTCCATACGTAAGGAAGTAAGAATTGTATATCTTCAGGCGTACAGTATTCACGACCATGTAAAAAGGCTAATGCTTGTACCGCTCTGACTAAGGCAAGGGTTGCGCGCGGACTAACACCGTTGGCAATATAATCATGATTACGCGAAGCGTTGGCTAGTTGAATGATATAGTGCTCTAATGGTTCGGATACATATATTTCTTTTACTTTTTGTTGTACTTGTAAAATATCTTCTAAAGTGATAACAGAACGAATGCTATCTAAAGGTTTGTTATTTCGAAAACGGCGCATCATTTTTAGTTCGTCTTCTGGAGAAGGATAGCCAATTGAAATGGTCATTAAAAAACGATCTAGCTGTGCATCTGGAAGAGGGAAAGTCCCTTGTGATTCAATTGGATTTTGCGTTGCAATAACAAAAAAAGGTTTAGGAAGAAGGGTGGACTGCTTTTCGAGAGTCACTTGGCGCTCTTCCATCGCTTCTAATAAACTAGATTGCGTTCTAGGCATAGCACGGTTTATCTCATCTGCTAATAATATATTTGTCATGACTGGTCCGAATCTTAGCTCGAATTCACTCGTTTTAGGATTGAAATATTCAATTCCTGTCACGTCACTTGGTAGCACATCGGGAGTAAATTGAACACGAGAAAACCCGCCACCAATACTTTTTGCAATTGTTTTCGCAAGTAATGTTTTTCCTGTTCCAGGCACATCCTCAAGTAACACATGACCATCTGCAAGTAATGAAACAAGGAGTAAATCAACCACATTTTCTTTTCCGACAAACACCGAACTTATATTTTCTTTTAATCTACTTATCATAAGTATCATCCTTTCAAAGAGTAGGGAATTGTATTTGTTATATTTTAACAAATTTTTCTGAAAATTTATATAATAATATTTTTGTATAAAATAAATATTAAATTCTCCAAAAGTAACTTTTTTATTTGTATTTATTTGGAATACGATATACAATATCGATATACGATGTATCGTTAGTCGATATATCATATGTCGATGTATCGGAGGTAGTTATAATGAGTGTGAAAGCACAGAAATATATTCCATTAACAGAGGCAACGTATTATATTTTGTTGTCATTAGTAAAGCCTATGCATGGCTATGGGATTATGCAGATGGTAGAAGAAATGACGAATGGAGAAGTAAAACTCGGGCCTGGTACGTTATATGGAAACACAACAAAGTTATTGAAAGAAAAACTAATTGTTGAAGTAGCATCTACAGATAGAAAGAAATGTTATGTGTTAACCCCATTTGGTAGAGAAGTGTTAGAACTTGAATTTAAAAGGTTACAACGTTCTGTTCAAAATGGGAATAGTATTTTAGGGGAGTGAAGATAGTATGGAGATAAAGAAGACATTTAAATTTTTTGCGGCGTGGAACCTAGAAAAAGAAGAGGCGTATTTAAGAAAAATGCACCAAAAGGGCTGGGCGTTCCAAAACCGCAATTTTATGTACACATTCAAGAAAACGGAGCCGAAGGATGTTGTTTATAAAGCCGATTTCAAACTAGATAATCGAAACTCACAAATGAATCAAAAAGAATACATTGAAATATATGAGATGTCTGGCTGGAAGCATGTGACAAGCTTTACGAAATGGCACTATTTTTCTAAAGAAGTAGGTGATGAGAATGAATTACCGGAAATTTATTCTGGAAAAGAAACGAAGATTGAAAAAATGATGGATTTAATGAGATTCCTTGCACTTATCTTTGCTCTTATGATACCAGGTATGTATTTGAATTACTTAGGGCCTTCGGTCAATAGTCCTATTTGGATAAAACTTATTCTAGGGATTTGCGGGTGTATAGATGTATATGTATTAATAAGGTTATTTTGGAAGATACGAGAATTAAAAAAAGAAGTTTTGTAAATGACTTAGTTTGTTTCATTTCATTAAATGTTACTTCGAACGGGGGGTGATGAGTGTATATGATCATAGGATCCATTCATGCCACTACATATCATAATTGATTTACTTGTTCTTGGGCAATTGCCTGTATTTAAGGGGGAAGTAAATGTATAGTAAGTTGTAATAGTATATTGAGAATGAAAAACGTTGCAACGCGAGTAATTGATAGATAATCCAAAAGGTAATGAGATTTTTTATGTTACCTTTTGGATCGTAAAGGACGAATCAGGTTTTCAAGTGTTAAAATGATTGGTTTTGTGCAGGTTTAATAAACTGCTCTGGGTTTTCAACTAGTCCACATACAGCACATTGCACACGGTATGTAGGCCCTTGATAGTTCATATGAAAAGCATTCATTGTTTCGTTTGTGTATTCTTCTTCAATTTGTCCTGTTTGTGGGTTTAGTTTGACAGGTTTTACTTGTTGTTCAAGAATATTAAAGCGTGTACGGTTTGTTTTACAACTTGGACAAAGCATTGGTTCCATATGTATACACCTCCATTTGTAGCATTTGTTTATATGAGGAAATTTATGCAAAAGTAGTTCCATTTAATGGTTTCTTCTAAAAAGTTTCTCAATATAAATTATTGATTGTTATATTTAAAATTCAGAAAAAATAAAATATAATCAATGTATGAGCTGGTTATGTCCAAACCAATCTCCTGTTTTATGCCAATATGTTTAAGACCGAGAAATCGGTCTTCTTTTTTTGTTTAAACAAGGTTTTTCGGACTATTTGTCGAAAATTTAGATGTAGGTTTGAGAGGGGGAAGAATGATGAATGTAAAAATGAAATATATGATTTTATATGTAGAGAAATACGATGAATGTTTACGGTTTTATAAAGATCTTTTACATTTGCCAATAAAGGGTGAACATGGTACATACATTGAATTTGATACGGGAGTGACGATTTTAGCGTTGAATAGTAGAGAGGACGTACGAGAGTTAACGGGATTACCCATTCCAAAGGGTGCATTAGAATCCTCTCATTTTGAAATTGGATTTGTTGTAGAGGATGTGAACGAAACAATTTCGGAATTAAGAGGACAAGGTGTAAAAGTATTAGTGGAGCCAATCACAAAACCATGGGGGCAGACGATCGCTTATGTGTCTGATCCAGATGGTAATTACATCGAAATTTGCAGCTCATTAGAGTAGAGGGAGAAAAGAGAATGGGGTTTCCAATTTTAGAAACAGAGCGTTTAAAATTACGAGAATTAACACTATTAGACGCGGAAACAATGTTTCATTATTTTGAGAAGGAATCTGTTATTCGTTATTTTGGTATGGAGTCTTTTCAAAATATGGAACAGGTGAAACATACGATTCAGACATTTAGAAAAAGATATGAAGAGGGGAATGTTATTCGCTGGGGAATCGAATTAAAAGGAACAAATCAATTAATCGGTACATGTGGATTTCATTTAATCAATCAAAATCATAAAAGAGCCGAAATCGGTTATGAACTAGATGATACATATTGGGGAAAAGGCTATGCATCTGAGGCTTTGCAAGCAATTGTTACATATGGATTTGAAACCATGCAGTTCATCAGAATCGCCGCGGTTGTGTATACAGAAAATGAATCCTCACATCGTTTATTGAAAAGAGCTGGATTTCAAGAGGAAGGATTACTTCGAAAATATATGATTCAAAACAGTGTTGCTCATGATACCGTAATATATTCATTATTAAACGAAGAGTGGCGAGGATAATGGTTTGAAAGAGTTATTAGATCTTGTTTCACAAAATAAAAGTGAACGGTGGATTTTAGGTATAGATGGTTTAAGTCGTTCAGGTAAAACAACACTAGTCAAGCAGTTAGAAGGTGATATGAAAAAAGAAGGTATTCCGTTTTATATTTTTCATATCGATGATCATATTGTAGAGCACAATAAACGTTATGATACTGAATATGAAGAGTGGTATGAGTATTATCAATTACAATGGGACGTGGAATGGTTACAAAAGCATCTGTTTCAACAATTAAGGATGGAAAATCAGCTAAACCTTCCGTTCTATAATGATCAAACGGATTTGTGTGAAACGAAAGAGATAATCATCCCGAATCCTTGTACAATTATAATAGAAGGAGTTTTTCTTCAGCGAAAAGAGTGGCGGGAACACTTTGATTATATGGTGTATTTAAATTGCTCAAGAGAAGAAAGATTTCTCCGCGAAAGTGAGGAAACAAAAAGGAATCGCGCCAAGTTTGAGCGGAGATATTGGAAAGCAGAAGATTTTTATTTGAGGACGGAATTTCCGAAACAGAAGGCCGATTTGATTATAGGTGGATAAATCTTATGTTTATCAAGCTAAAATACTAGTTAATTTGCATATATCAAATTGTTTTTTATATAAAAATCTAGCTTAATGGATTACATGCTAGTAGAAAAACAAGAAACTGTACATTAAACTAACAATGCAGATGTTAGTAAATAAAGAGACAGCAACCGTTTAAGGAAAAGTGTTCTTGTAAATTGGGAGTTTAAGGGGAAAACAGAATGCTAGAAAATCGTGTTAGGTTGAATGACGGATTTCATTACGACGTTTTTTATATGAAAGAGAAAGAAAGAGTAGTTAGAATTTCTGATAAGAATAAAACAAATGAATTAAAGTTCTTATGAGGTGAAAATGATGGTAATAAAACAAAACGAAATTAAAGTAGTAGTTGGAGCTGGAGCATTTAACAATAATCCAGGTTGGATTCAAACTCAAGAAGATGAACTTAACTTATTAGTTGAAAATACCTGGGAAGAAAGATTTGAATATAATTCCATTTCAGCTATTTTAGCTGAGCATGTATGGGAACATCTTACTTTTGAAGAAGGTGTAAAAGCAGCTAAAATTTGTTATGAATTTTTAAAACCATCAGGTCATATTCGTTGTGGCGTCCCTGATGCATTTTTCCCAGATGAAACCTACCAAAATATAGTTAAAGTAGGCGGACCTGGACCTAAAGACCATCCAGCTGCAAGCCATAAAATAGTTCATAATTATAAAACATTAACTAAAATGTTTGAAACTGCTGGATTTGAAGTAGTTTTACTTGAATATTGTGATGAAAATGGGCAATTTTATTACAACGAATGGGATGCGAACGATGGTGTTATTTTCCGTTCAAAAAGGTATGATTCTAGAAATCAAGGAGATAAACTTGGTTTTCCATCGCTAATTGTTGATGCGATTAAACGGTAAGTAATTCAACTAACGCATGCGTTAGTTCTATAAGTTCATGAGTCGCAAATGCGGCTTTTTTTGTTTGTGCTGTAATTATTGCGGTAAAGATTCCTCCATTCAATAAGGGGTAGGACGCACATTTTAACGTTTTTATACGCTAAGGGATTCTCAAAACTCCATAACACGAGTTGAATTGAGAATTTGATTTAAAGATGAGTTTTGAGACACTATTTAAGCTCTTTTCAGCACCTTTTACATTGAAGTGCATTTGTCTCAAATGCCTACTGGTGATATCGCTTAGAGTAGTAAAATCAACGTAATACTTTTAGTTCGCTTCATTATAGCTTCTGTCATAATTGCTATTTTACAAGCTATCGTCACGGTTTATCTTCAGCCCGCTTTTAGTCAATTATGTATGATGTTTTATTTAGGACTAGCAATCTGTATTCCTAAACCTTTTTTATTAGGCTATTTTCTTTTTAACAACTCACCACGTAATGCTCTTTTTTTACAAGTCGTGAAATTATGATTTTATGCCTTTATGTATTTACGTTAACGATAGTAAAAAGTATTATTTTCATGAATCTGGAAATTGGATAAATGATTAAAGAATTAGCAGTATACCGTGATGAATTGGATTACTGTTGTAGATCGGAGTGAAAAAATAAACTACCTGTTCCCTATGCTGAATTGGGGCAGGTAGTTTATATTTTTTACTGGATGGCTATGACACAATTACTATCCTTTTATATATATATTTTAGCAATTCCTAACGGTTTCTTGAAGTTTTTCCATCACTCTTGAAACAACTGAAATTGAATGGGCTGTTTCAAATTCTCCAACATTTAAGGAGTGGTTTGCATTTTGGATAACATCAATCGTTACATTTGATTTACTTAATTGGTCAATTTGATTTGCGTTGTAATAATGGTCTTTATCCCCGATAACGAAAAGCCCTTGATGATGACTATTCAATATTGAGTCAAAAATCGAATCGAAATTTATTAGAGGGGTGAGTAAAATCATTTTTGACTTTAAGAATTCCTCTCTCTTCATTAAGTCATTTGCAATTGGAATTGTTCCGAGTGATTTTCCTAAAAAAATCGAATTACTGTATTGCCCATTTTTTAAAACATCTAAAATCACAGGATTAATATCATCCATCATTATTTTGGTTATTTCTTCAATCGTTTTTTTCATTGTTTGCTTATCATAGGAGTAATGAATATGGACAACATCGATTTTGTTTTGGAGCATTAACATCGTCGAATAATAAAACAAGGGTTTATCGTAATTGTAACCTGAACCTGAAAACATAAAGCAAATCGTTTTGAAACCCATTTCTATATGTGTATAACTAATCGCTCGGTCATTTGTTTGTATCTCCTTTTTAATTCCTTTCATCATGTTCCCCTCCGAAACTTTTATAATATTATAACATTAATTATATCTATAAATTGATAATATAATTTTGTTTTGTTAATTTATTTTAAAAATTCTAAAATCATAGAAGGTTAAATTCGATATTTGTAGAATTTGATACATAGCAAAATAAGGAGGGATAGAATGGAAGTATTGAATTTGACAAGTAGAAAAAGAGAGACATATGACGTTCAAGTAAAGTATTCAATCCTTTTTGAATGTGCACTCGGAATTGCGGCCATCACGAATACAGGGCTAATTGATACGCTAGAAAAATCTCCAAGTGAGTGGGAGGAGATCAGACAATTATTGTCAACGGAAATGATAGAGCATTTACATTTCGTGGAGAAACATAATACGTGGAAAGCGCTGCTGCAACTATTATATCAAGAAGATTTTACGGATTTACCTGCGTTTAACCAGTATATCAACTCGTTATCAAAAGAGGATTTCAAGTATATATGCATTCCGTTTGTTGGCCATAAATATCAAGAAATGAGAAAGAACGCAGCAAATGGAGAGATAGAAGCAGTCCGGGAGTTACAAGAAATCACAAGTAGTAATCCATTTTTTCCTGCTTATATTGCTTTCATATGTCAAGCGGATATAAAACAGCTGAAAGAACATCTCATCGCTGTTATGACAGGCTGGTATGAAGCTGTTATTGAACCTGAAATAGAAAAGCTATCACGCATACTAAAACAAGACTATGAAATGAAACGTGAAATGAATGAAAAGATGCAACCAGAAGAGTTTGTTGAATGGGCAACGGGCGGTGTTACATATTTTCCAGAGCCAAGTGTACATTATGTTCTGCTTATCCCGCAATATACGTATCGGCCCTGGAACATCGAAGCTGATATAGAAGATACAAAAATATTTCATTATCCAATTGCAAATGAAAGTATACATCCAGAAGATCCATATGAGCCAAGTTATTTTTTAGTTCATAAACATAAGGCACTTGGCGATGAAGCGAGGTTACGCATCGTAAAATTATTGTTTGAAAAGGACCGTACATTACAGGAGATAACGGAACAATTAAATCTTGGTAAATCGACCATTCATCATCATTTGAAAATTTTAAGATCAGCGAAGTTAGTTGATATTCAAGATGCAAAGTATGTTTTGAAAAAGAAAGCAGTAGAGGTTATATCGAAAGAGCTGGAAATCTATTTAAATCGTTAATTTACATCAAAAGGTAAAAATATTTTACCTTTCTAGAATACGCACAATAGGAGGAGAACTAAAAAGAAAAGTTGGTGCGAAATGAGGAAAAACATTTTAAGAAATCGATCGTTCTTCTTTATGTGGGTTGGTAGTGCGATTTCTGAATTAGGCGGCGCATTCGGTACACTATGTAATTCCATTCTTATTTATCAATTAACGGGCTCAAAAATGGCCTTAGGAAGTATGTGGCTACTTTACTTTATCCCATCGCTTCTTTTACAACTTGTCATTGGTCCTTTCATTGATAAGTGGAGCCGGAAACGGATTATGATTGTATCTCAGTGGACACGTGGATTAGCTTTTTTACTCCCTCTATTGATGATGACCGCTGGAAGTGTAGAGACGTGGCATATTTTTGTTGTACAAATCATAGTTGGTCTTATCACGCCACTTTATGTACCAGCAAATCAAGCAATTACACCAACAATTGTATCTAAGGAAGAGTTACAAACAGCGAACGCTTATATTGATGGTATGGTTCGTCTTATGATGTTTTTAGCTCCTGTCTTAGGGGGAATTGTTGTTGAGTTTATAGGAGTAAAGCTAACTTTATTTTTCGTTTGTTTTCTTCTATTTATAAGTGGTACTTTACTATTGTTTATCCAGGAACATAGAGTAGCTCAAACTGTTCGTAAAAGTTGGTTAAAGCAATCTATTGAAGGATTCGCATATTATTTCAAACAACCCATTATCGTTTGGTTAGGTGTTTTTCTCACATTTGTTCAATTTGGAGTCGGCGTAACGATGGTTATCAATCTTCCATATATAATTGATGAACTATCGGCAAGTTTTGCTGATTTTGGATATTTTATGGCAGGCTTTCCCCTTGGATATGTTATTGGCTCTATACTTGTTGGGAAAGTGCAGCATCGTAGTCGGCGTCTTCTCATGCTTGGGGCGTTATTAATAGGTGGCATAACCTACATTTCATTAGGTCTCAATCATAGCGTCATTATAGCGGTCATTATCGAAGTTGTAGCGGGTGTATGTATGGCGTTTTTTAATGTTCATAACACGACAATATGCCAGCAAACTGTGCCAAATGATATGATGGGGAAAGTATTTTCGGTACGCTTATTTTTAATAAGGGGTGCGATGCCACTAGGTGTTTTAATTGGAGGAATATTGAGTGAATTGTGGGGAGTAAGGGCGCTATATGTATTAATCGGATCTATCATATGTGTAACTTCTTTAGCTGGAATAGTGCTTCCGTATTTTAAATTTCTTGATGAATCCATTCAAGAAAAATCAGCTTAATCATTTTAATTGAAAGTAATTATCATAATCATTTATAATAAAGAAATACGAATATGATTTGTAAATAAAGGGAGTGGAATATATGTTTATTGAAACAAAAACAATTACAGTTAAAGAAGGGACTTCAGATCTTGTTGTTCAGCGTTTTTCTGGAGAAGGCATTATTGAAAAATTTGAAGGATTTATCGATTTAAGTGTTCTCGTTAAGAAAGCGAGAAGAGGAGACGAAGAAGTCGTTGTAATGATTCGCTGGGAATCTGAAGAGGCATGGAAAAACTGGGAGACAAGTGAAGAGCATTTAGCTGGTCATAGAGCAAGTCGTGGGAAACCGAAGCCAGATCATATTTTAAAATCAGAGCATGCTGTTTATTATGTGAAATCATCGAAGTCTGCGTATCAGAAGTCCTAATTAAAAAAGGAAATAAAAGATATAGAAGTGTCATAAAGTTTTTTAATATCAATGTCTTGTCTATAATATATGAAAAAAGTACATCACACGATCTGTAGTGGTGTACTTTTTTATTTAATTGGTAAGAGTAAATGTTTAAACAAACACAAATAATATGAAACATGTAAACAACATGAGAGAAAGTCCTTTGGGGACTCAATCTTAACTTGTTGGTGATAGGTATCGTTAGTATTTTTGAAAACTACGCTAAGCAAAATAGACATGAAATGATAATTCTATCCACATATAGGGTGAATGTACATACTTCCAAATGATACAACCTGTTGCACAGTAATGGTAGATTCTATACAAGTAATTGGATATGTGAGTACTTGAAAAAGAGATGCAATTCGTGTGTCAAATGTTAAAAGATTGCAGACAAGTATCTGGGATTTTGATGACAAAACTCTTAAGTATAATTTTTAATAGAAAATGGAACAAAAGAAGCTTTTGTCTTGTCTATATAATGGAGTCAATTATAAAAACATGAGGAAAGGTGTTTATGCTTATGCAAATAAGCTTAAGGTGTTGAGATGGAACATAAGGTTATTGAAAATTGCAATCATGACGAAATTGATTATGTTATAAGAGAGTACTGGCAAGTTGTATGGAATTATTCATTTATAATTACAAAAGATACACATTTATCAGATGATATAACGCAAGAGGTGTTTATAAAAGTATTTAAAAAGTGGGATTCATTTCGAAATGAGTCATCTGTTAGGACATGGTTATTAAAAATTACAAGGAATACAGCTTTAAATTATTTGAAGTCCTCTTATTTTAAGAGAATTTCTTTAGTAAGTTTCTTTCGGAATGATAAGGAATATCCTTCAGCAGAAAAACAATTTTTGCAAAAAGAAACTATGAATGAAGTTTGGGATATTGTATTAAAATTGCCACAAAAACATCGTGAAGTATTAATATTAGATGCAAAATATGAATTATCTTATGATGAAATTGCTGAAACATTAGGGGTGTCTATTGGAACTGTGAAATCTAGGCTGCATCGAGCTCGTGCACGAGTTTCAAAAATATTAGCGGAGGATGAATTATGAACAATGATAGAAAGCCGAATTGGTATAAAGAATTAAAAAGTGGGCCGATGAAACAGCCTCAAGACGAAGAGGAATTTATTTACAAAATAAAACAATCTATATACCAAAATAGGGAGAAAGATTATCCTAAATTTAGAAAGCCATTTCGTATAAAGACATTCACTGTCGCAGCTGTTCTAGTTTTTACGGCTGTGCTGTTTAACTTCCAACAATTCTGGCTTGGAAAAAATGAACCGCCTGTGCAAAGTAGTACTCAAATTGAAGTGAAGATGAAAGATGAATCCAATCAAGATCAATCACTAAAACAATTTATAGAGGAATTAAATCAAAACACGAGCTTAAAAAATAAGAACGATTTATATAGAGTACTGGATGAAGAATTTGTTTTTAAAGGAGAACAGTATAGTAAAAATGAATGGAAGTTTGATGATAGTATTTTTCATGATTTACAAGTAGCTCTTGCAATGGGGGGAGAATTTGTGAATGATACGAAAACAGTATATAAAATACCTAGTGGGTTGGCAGAAAGTAACCAAAAGAAGCAGGAACGTTTTTTATATGCTACTGTTGTTGGTGAAGAAACAAAAATTTTAACTCAACCAAAACAGGATTCACGCGTTTTATATCGGGTATCCAACGAAACTGTAAAAGCATGGATTCCGGAGAAAGTGAAGAATGATGGATATATAAAAATAACTACACTGAATGGTTATACTGGCTATGTAAAAGAAGATCATGTTTCAATAGATATCCAGTATTCTTTCGTTTTTGAAAAACAAAATGATGGTATGTGGAAAATAAAGAGTATAGATTCTATATGGTAAAAGAGAAGGGTTCAATAAAGTGAACCTTTCTCTTTATTTTTTAATTTCTTTTTGAAGAGTATGCCAATCCTTTAAAATTTCCGCTGCAACAAGGGCTGCACTATTTGTTTCAGAATTACCACCAGGAATAATGACAGAAACAGCAATTTGCGGATTTTTAGTAGGAGCATATGAAATAAATAGAGAATGATTGATAACTTTTTCTTGTTCGTTTGGCGAACCTGTTATTCCCGTTTTACCAGCAACATCAAAGGGCAAGCTTTTAATCTCTTGTATATTTTGACTCATTCCACTTTGTAAGACATTCCAAGAACTTGAAGGATAACGATTAGAACTTTCTAAAAGTGGTTTAAATTCTTTCGTTTTTTTATCGTCATTTTCCATAATAGCATGTACGATTTGAGGTTTGTATTTGTCTCCTTTATTTGCAAGAGTAGCTGCATAATGAGCGAGTTGGAGAGGAGTGTGCACTTCATTTGCGCCCCAAGAAGCATTCAATAGGGCAGAAATTCCACTCTCAAACTTACTAGATGCATGCAACTTATATTGTCCTTCTTCTTCAAAGGGTAAATCAATCCCCGTTTTGGAGCGAAGGCCGAATTGTTTTAAATAGTTTGTCCACAAGGTTGCTACTTTTTCTAAATTCCCATTATTTTTGTTGAATAATGGGATTGCTACTTTTGCTGTCATAAATGTATTTGATGAATTAATGATAGCTTGACTCGGTGTAATCTCACCAGTTGGAGTTCCAGCAGCATTGGTGATGTTATTTTGATTATTATACTGAAAGCGACCTTTATCTAAATACGTATCTTCAGGTTGAAAAAGTTTTTCGTTTAACCCAATTAATATAGTAAGCGGTTTTATAGTGGATGCCATATTTACATAGGAATCACCATACTTTAATTTTTGGATTGTTTTATTTTGAGAAAGTAATTTGATGTTTTCTTTTTCAGAAGATGATAAAGGTGTATTGAATATATTTGGATCAAAAATTGGCGAGTTAGCCATAGTTAATATTTCTCCAGTTTTAACATCTATCACGACAGCATAACCAGCAGTAGCATCGGGTGTTTTCTGAATTTGGGATCTTAGTGTTTCTTCTGTTTTTTGCTGAAGTTTATAGTCTAGTGCTAACTGAATATCCTTTCCTCTTTGAGGACTTTGTATGTTCCATAAGAACTTTTTGTTTTTTATTTTAAAAGTGAGAGTTTTTCCTGGTTTCCCTTTTAAATCGTTTTCATACTGAAGTTCAACTCCGTTTTTACCAACAGGAACATAATTAGAATCAGAGTTGTTTTTTTCATAGTCTACATACCCAATTACTTGTGAAGCAATTTCATGATGTGGATAAACACGCATCCACTCATTTTTTACTATTACATTTTGAAAGTTATTTTCGTTTATAAATGTGAACTCTTTATCATTTAAGTTTGAATGTAATCGTATTTCATTTTTATCATGATGTTTACAAGATTTTTGGAATTGTGAATGTATGTCATCTTCTGAAATTTTATGGTTAAACTTGGATGAAAACTGATTTAAAAAACTTGATATCTTTGCTACTTCTTGATTGGTTGGACAACCATTATTATAGACATAATACAAAGATTTTACTTTTTTATTTGTGGCTAGTATGACTCTATTTTGGTCAATAATTTTTCCTCTTTCAGCTGAAGAAGTTGTAATAGTAAACGATATAAAACTCGTTTTGAATAAAAACATCAAAACAACTCCTAAAATGAATAAAACCGCCAAAATTATCCACCTTTTCGATTTTTTATGTAACATAAAATCCTCCCTTACCAACATTCTATTCTATATTAAAATTTATTATTTTTTTTGTAAATGTGGGAACAACTTTATCATTTGGATTGTCTATTAAGTGTAATAGCACTTTTAGAGAAATGAAAGGAGCAATGATAATGAAAAAGAAAATGATATTAAAAGTAGGTCTATGCGCAATTATATTGGGGTTTAACCAATTTGCTAGTTCAATATTTCCTGTACAGGCTGCAGAAAAAGTAGAGCAAATAAAAAATAAAGATCAAGAGAAAGATGTATCCATTTCACAGTTGCAACCAAAGGTATGGATACATACAAGCATTGGGGAGGTAAATGGAACACGTATTCCTGCAAATGGTTTAATTCTTGAAACGTCTAAAGGACTCGTACTGATTGATACACCTTGGAATGATGCTCTTACAGAACAACTGCTTCAAATGCTGAAAAAGCAATTTCCTACAAAAGAGGTTACAGAAGCAATTGTGACACATGCTCATGACGATCGTATAGGAGGAATTAAAACGTTGACTAAAAAAGGCATCAAGGTACACAGTACGTCTTTAACTGCTGATTTAGCAAAGAAACAAGGTTTTGCTAAGCCTCTTGGAGACTTGAAGAAACGCGATAATATGCGATTTGGTGATATAAATGTGGAAACATTTTATCCAGGAAAAGGACATACACAAGATAACATTACAGTATGGTTACCAAAGTATAAAATCCTATTTGGAGGATGTTTAATAAAATCATTAGATACACAAGAGATTGTACGAACTCCAGGTTCATATGTATCTAATTGGTCAAAGGCAATTAAAAAAGTAGAAAAGAAATACAATGATATAAATATTATTGTGCCAGGACATGGAGATCCCGGAGATAACCGTTTATTTACTCATACATTGAATTTATTAAAAAATAACGAAAGTTAATGTGATATGACGGCCATTTAATATAAAGGAACGCTCTAACTCCTGTTTTAGATATATTGATAAAAAATAAGGGGAACTGTTTATGATTGAATGCAGTTTCTCTTATTCTTTATGTAAATAGAGGAACGATTCCATCTTCACCTATTCGTTGCATTCAATGAATGAAACGCTACTTTTTAGCTTTCTTTGTATGAAGAGCGGATAACGTATGCGAAAATTTGCATACAAAACTGTAATCTGAACGAAATTCATTAAAATATGGAGGATTTATGAAAAAACAAACAGGAAAGAAGCAGAAGACATCGATATCTATCCGATTAAACATTCTTTTTTTCTGCGTATTTATACTATTTTCGGCTATTATTGTTCAGCTAGGAAAAGTACAAATTGTTGACGGAGAGACTTATAAAAATCAAGTGGAAAAAAATGAGAATGCAACAATGAGTATTCCAGTTCCACGTGGGAAAATTTATGATCGAGAAGGGAAACCGGTTGTTGATAATAGAGCACTTCGTACGATTACGTATACAAGGTTTAAGGGAGTAAGCTCTGAAGACATTTTAAAAACTGCTAAAGATATTGCAAATATACTTGAAATATCAGAAGAAGACATAAATAAACTAACTGAAATAGATAAAAAAGATTTTTGGATGCAATTAAATAAGAAGCGTGCCAAAGCAAAGGTCACGAAGCAAGACGAGGAAGAATTAAGAGAAAAGGGTATAGAAGGGAAAGAGTTAGACAAGAGAATCGAAGAGTTAAGACGAAAGCGCATCACAGAAGAAGAATTAGCAGAACTCACGCCACAAGACTTAAAAGTGTTAGTTATTAAAAGTAAAATGAGTTCTGGTTATCAAATGACACCACAAATTATTAAAAAAGACGTGACAGAGCAAGAGTATACGAGGATAAGTGAAAACTTAGCAAAATTTCCAGGGATAGATGCGACAGTTGATTGGGAACGAAATTATGTAAATGGCAATCTATTTCGTTCGGTATTAGGGAATATAACAAGTGCTGAAGAAGGATTGCCAAAAGAACACTTAGATTCTTATTTGGTCCGCGGATATAATCGGAACGATCGCGTGGGAAAAAGTTATATTGAGCAACGATATGAAGATGTATTACATGGAACAAAAAAAGAAGTTAAAAATAATATTGATAAAGCAGGAAATGTTATTCAAACGGAAACAGTCTCTAAAGGAAAAAGTGGTAACAATTTAACTTTAACAATTGATATGGAGTTACAAAAGAAAGTAGAAGAAAGTATAGAAAAACATTTAAAAGCTTTTAAGAGTTCAGAACCATTACTGGATCGTGCTTTTGTTGTCATGATGGATCCAAAAACCGGACAACTTTTATCTATGGCTGGTAAGAGATTTGTAGAAAAAGATGGGAAAGCGGAAGTAGAAGATTTTGCTTTAGGCAACATGGTAACTTCTTATGAGTTAGGATCAGCTGTTAAAGGTGCTACTTTATTAACTGGATACCAAACAGGAGCTATACAACCTGGGACTCAATTTTATGACACACCTATGAAGTTTAAAGGTACGAGAGTTAAAAAATCATGGAATGTATCTGGATTTGGAAATATTAATGACTTAAGAGCTTTACAAGTATCATCTAATGTATACATGTTTCATACAGCGCTACAAATAGCTGGAGTGAATTATATACCAAATAGTTCATTGGACATTAAACAAGCGGCATTTGACACAATGCGTTATTATTTTAAACAATTTGGTTTAGGCGTCCCAACAGGAATCAATTTACCGAATGAAATAACTGGGCAAACAAGGCAGAAAGATAGCCAGCCTGGATTTTTATTAGATTATTCTATTGGGCAGTATGACACGTATACACCACTACAATTGGCACAATATATTTCAACCATTGCAAATGATGGATATCGAATGCAGCCTCAAATTGTCCAAGAGATTCGAGAACAAACAACAAAAAAAGAAGAGATTGGGAAAGTTGTACAATCTATAGAACCTGTTGTGTTAAATCGAGTGGATGTGAAATCGGAGTATATTGATCGAGTAAAAGAAGGCTTTAGATGGGTATTTCAAGAAGGCGATGGAACGGGTGTGAAATATTTCCAAAAGGCTCCATATAAACCAGCTGGGAAAACAGGAACAGCTCAAACAGTATATGGAGGAGATAGTGAAATTGGAAGGAATGAGAAGGGAGAACGTATTGAGTGTTACAATTTAACATTAGTTGGATATGCTCCATATGATAATCCGGAAATAGCATTTTCTGTAGTAGTGCCTTGGGTTCATAATGATAAAGGCGGTATTAATTCATTAATTGGAAAGGATATATTAGATATATACTTTGATTTGAAAAAGCAGCGTATGAATGGTGAAGCTACTAATATAGTGAATTCTAAGCAGTAACAGTAAAATTTAGTTCTCTATGGAGGAAGGTAATGATTACTAGAATCCAAATTATCTGGTTTATCACTTTTCGCAGGCCGTAAGACTCTCACCTGAAAATTCGGCGAAAGTAAAGAAGTTAGCCGGGGAATGGCTGCACGTAAAATCTTGATTGGTATGAGATTATTAAATTTTCATTTTATATAAGAGGTTTTTTGAATAAAAGAATGAAAGGAAATTTGTGGAATAGCAGCTAGTATAGTTGTTATTTCACATGTTTTTAATAATAACTTTGTTAACAAGATATAGAACATTATTAAATCTCAGATTCATATGAATCAGTAGAAAACGAGCGGATGTACATTATTTATAGCAAGTTACTTATGTAAAACGGATTATAAGAATTATTTAAGCTATTTTGATTTATTTAAAGGAGAAGTTTGAATTGAAAAAAATATGGGTACTACTTTTCTTTTGTTTCACATTTATATTGGTAGGATGCAATAAAGGCGAAACTTCAGAACAAGCATTTGAAACATATATAAAATTATGGAATGACAAAAAATTTGCAGATATGTATGATCACCTGTCAGAACACGCAAAAGAATCCATTTCAAAAAAAGAATTTACAGAGAAAAATGAAAAAATTTACGAAGGTATTGGAGTTGAGAATTTAAAAGTTAAAAGAAAGGAAGTAATTAAAGATAAAACGGAAAATAAGATCATTCTATTTAATGTGAGTATGGATACAGCAGGAGGAAAAATTTCTTTCTCGCATGAAGCAAAACTTGTGCAAGAAAAAGATGGAGATAAGAAATCTTGGAAAATAAATTGGACCCCAGACTTTATCTTTCCAGGGATGAAAAAAAATTATAAAGTCCGTCTGCAGACAGAGCAAGGAAAACGCGGTGAAATATATGATCGAAATGGAAAAGGGCTTGTAATGAATGGAAAGGCAACTGAAGTTGGAATTATTCCAGAAAAATTAGGAGATACTGCAACACAAACGAAAGAAACAATAGCGCAATTACTTAATATGTCTGTTGAAGAAGTCGACCAGAAGCTTACAGCGAAATGGATCAAACCAGATTCCTATGTACCAATTGGTATTTTACCAGAAGGACAAACACAAAGTGATTATATTTCGTTGGAAGGTGTTTCGTCTCGTCCGGTAAAAGTTCGTACATATCCATTAGGAGAAGCTGCAGCACACTTAACGGGATATATAGGAAAAGTAAATGCAGAAGAGTTAAAATTGCTTCAGAAAAATGGATATCAAGTAGATGATTTAGTAGGTAAGACAGGGTTAGAGAAAGTCTTAGAAAATAAATTGCGCGGTGAAAAGGGTGGACGCGTATTTATGGAAGATGAGAACGGAAAAGAGATTAAAAACTTAGCAAAAACAGAAGCAAGCGATGGAGAGAATGTTACATTAACAATTGATGCCTCAATTCAAGAAAAAATCTATAATGAAATGAAAAATGAAGCAGGATCTAGTGCAGCGATTAATCCAAAAACAGGTGAAACAATTGCACTTGTAAGTAGTCCTGCTTATAATCCAAATATAATAGTTAGAGGGGCATCAAAAGCGCAACGTGCAGTATGGAATAATGATTTGAAAAATCCAATGATAAACCGTTTCACACAGGCAGTTGTACCAGGATCTGTATTTAAAACAATTACAGGGGCAATCGGCCTGGAAGCAAACGTTATAAATCCAACGGAAGAATTTAAAATTGAAGGATTAAAGTGGACAAAAGACTCATCATGGGGAAATTATTATGTAACACGTGTGAAAGATGCTAGTCCAATTGATTTCGATCAGGCAATGAAGTACTCTGACAATATTTATTTTGCACAACAAGCTTTAAAAATAGGAAACGATCAGTATGAAAGCATGCTTAAGAAGTTCGGATTTCATGAAAAGTTGCCGATTGAATACGAATTTCCTATTTCAATCATTGCAAAAGATGGAATTAAAAGTGATATTCAACTGGCAGATACAGGATACGGTCAAGGACAAGTATTAATGACACCTCTTCATTTAGCTTTAACATATGCGCCAATTGTAAATGGAGGGAATATTCCATCTCCGCATCTGATTCAAAAAGAAGTGAAGAATTGGAAAGAGAATGTGATTTCTAAAGAAAGTCAAAGAATATTAAAAAGTGCGTTAATAAAAGTAATTAATGATTCTGATGGTGCCGGGAGAATTGCTAAGATTGATGACATGACTCTTGCTGGTAAAACAGGTACGGCAGAACTAAAAGAATCAAAAGAAGCAGATGGAAAAGAACTCGGATGGTTTGCAGCTTTCGATGCAAATGCGCCGAATATGATTGTTACAATGATGATTGAAGATGTGAAAGGAAGAGGGGGTAGTAATGTTCCGGGTGAAAAAATAAAACATATTTTTCAGAAGTGATACTTAAATTTAATCATTAAAAAAGAACCCTTTTAATAATTTTATTAAAAGTCAAGATATTTCTTAAAATGTATAATAATACATTTCTATTTCATGTCAGATATTATATGGAATAAAAAATGAAGGATAGATGAGCATAGTAAACATTGCTTTATCTATCCTTTTTTGTACTACAAATGACCTCATTTACTACAACAACTTGATTATTTACCACTACACACTATGGTTGACTTATTAAAAAATGTTTTAGTGTAGCCTTTTCATTTAACTTTTCAAGATATAAAGAGCCTTTTCTTAACATAAAGGTTTCTAACGTACATAAAACTAGAAAACCCAATAATAAAATCATATAATTATCTTTTTTTATATCTGTAAAATAAGTAAATATTAATACCGCAGCAAAAATTCCAAAGAGAGCATATATAAAACGTGTTGAAAAATTAGAAAATACTTTTAAAAGTGTAAACAACCTTGCCACCCCTTAATTTGTCCTCAGTTCCGATGTCATACAATTAGCCACTGCATATACTTAGTTTAAATAATAAATCGTTAAAGTAATCATCGATTTATACAAAAAACTTAAGATGGTTATTATACATATATTTACTGTATTTTTTATATCTTTTATAAAAATGAGGATACTACATTATGAAGAAATTTTTAAAGTTTAGCTTAATAGGAGTATTAAATACGCTTATCACAATTATTAGCTACATATTTCTCATTAAAATTGGTATGAATTACCTTATCGCTAACTGCTTTGCTTATTTAATTGGTGTTGCTAACAGCTATTATTGGAACAAAAATTGGGTTTTTGAATCGAAAAATAAAGATTTATCATTATTTTTTAAATTCCTAACTGTAAATTTAATTGTATTAACTTTTAATACAATTAGCCTGTTCATATTAGTTGATAAACTTTTCATAAATAAGTTTATCTCACAAATTTTTTCTATCGGTGTTGGTATGATTATGAACTTTTTCCTTAATAAACTTTGGACATTCAACAAACAAAACCATTTCCAATAAATTAATATATATATTGCTGCTACAAGGAGGATAAAAACTTGGAGAAACTTATTTCAATCATCGTTCCTATGTATTTTGAAGAAGAAGTAGCACAAGAGTGTTATAATTGCTTAAAGTCTGTTACGCTACAAAATAATATTAATTATGAATTTGTCTTTGTAAATGATGGTAGTACCGATCGGACAATGGAAATTTTAAAAGGTATTTCAGCCGAAGATCCTCGTGCTAAAATCGTAAACTTTGCTCGTAATTTTGGACATCAAATAGCTGTAACAGCAGGAATTGATGTTGCCAAAGGTGATGCTATCGTAATCATTGATGCTGATTTACAGGATCCACCTGAAGTCATCCCAGAACTTATTGCAAAATGGGAAGAAGGTTATGAGGTTGTTTATGCGAAAAGAAAACAGCGTAACGGAGAAACTTGGTTTAAACTTGTTACAGCTAAATATTTCTACCGCTTCTTAAATTACATGTCTGATATGGATATTCCTAAAGACACAGGTGACTTTCGCCTTATCGATCGTAAAGTAGCAGATGTATTCAAACAAATGACAGAACGAAATCGTTTCGTACGTGGAATGATGTCTTGGATTGGATTCCGCCAAACATATATTGAATACGAAAGAGAGGAACGTTTTGCGGGTGAAACGAAGTATCCATTAAAGAAAATGATTAAATTTGCTTCAGACGGTATTATCGCATTTTCTACAAAGCCACTAAGAATGGTTATGACTTTAGGTTTAATCTCTGTATTAATTTCTATTGCAGTTTTAATATATTCAGTTATCGTTAAAATTATTGGACAAGACATCCAAACTGGATGGGCTTCTCTTATGGTTGCCATCACATTCTTCAGCGGTATGCAACTGCTCGGTCTTGGTATTGTTGGTCAATATATCGCTCGTATTTATGACGAAAGTAAGAACCGACCAATTTATGTTGTAAAAGAGACTGTGAATATAGAAGAAGATGATGTAACTTTATACAATAAGGAAAAAACAAATATATCTTAAATATAATAAAAAGGATTGTAGCATGTGTATCTCACTGCCGTAATCCTTTTTATCATTTAGATAAGAATTTTCTTGTTTGTAAAAAATTGATAGCAACTTGATTACCAAGGGGATAATTTCTTTCGTTTCGGAAATTTTATAAGTAAACTTTTTAAGAATTTCTTGAGGTGTAGTGAATGTTTTCAATCCAGAACAACCAAGAAAAAAAATTACTTGTTTTTGCAGCAATTATACTTATTCTTTATTTGTTTCCTTTATTTATTCTTGGAGAAAATGCGCATATTCGCGTTCATGATAATCTTGATTCCAATTTGTCCTGGTATAAAGTTTTGGCAAGGAGCGGGGAGATAATAGGTCCGATTGATGCTACAATTCCACAGGTGATAAACAATCAATTATCAAGAAACGCATTTAGCACGGAATTTAGTGGTATTGTTTGGTTGTATGCTTTTTTTCCAAATATGGTTGCGTATGCATTAAGTCAGACGATTACAAGAGTGGTTGCTTTTATAGGGATGTATCTTCTTTTAAAACATCATTTTTTACCTAGAGAGGAATGGATGGTCATTTCGGTTGGAGTTTCATTGGCTTTTGCTCTTACTCCTTTTTGGCCGTCAGGAATGCTTAGTACTCTCGGAATGCCTCTTGCACTTTGGGCATTTTTAAATATTCGAAAAGGGGAAAGGTCGTGGAAGAACTATTTCGTACTCACTCTTATTCCTCTATATTCAAGTATTGTTTTAGGTTTTTTCTTCTTTTTAAGCGGGATGGGGATTCTTTGGTTAGTGGACGTAGTAATAAAGAAAGAATGGAACTTTCGTTTTCTTTTTTCAATTGTTTATATGACGCTCATATACATGATTGTAGAATATCGCTTAGTATCTTCCTTCTTCTTATCCACTGCACCTAACAGCAGAGATGAATATTTTCATGCAAGATTATCGTTATGGCGGTCTCTCCGTCTTACAGTGAAAAATTTTCTTTTAGGACATAACCATGTCATGACAGTCCATACATTTGTTATTTTACCTGTCATACTTATTGCGTTGTATTTTATCATTTTCAAGAGGCGATGGAAGCAAGAAAAAGTCTTTGTTTTTTTGTTCTGGTTTAACATAGCATTGTCAATTTGGTATGCTTTTTGGTTTTATAAAGGTTGGCTTCCATTAACAAAACGTTTTCACGTTTTGGATACGTTTAATTTTGCACGTTATCATTTTTTGCGCCCGTTAGTTATTTATGTTTTATTTGCTCTTGGATTAAAAGTTTTATGGTTACAAGGGAAAATATGGAGACACGCTGTGACAGGTTTTGTGATAGCTCAAATTATTTTGTTAAGCTTTTTTAATGAGGAAATTATTTTTCAAAGTAAACCTTCAGTAAAGGAATTTTTTGCAGAAAAACAATTTCAGGAGATAAAAGAGTATATCGGTTTACCTTTGGAGCAGTACCGTGTCGCTAGTATTGGTTTACATCCTGCTATCGCTCAGTACAACGGATTCTATACACTTGATACATATAACAATTTTTATCCGCTATCATATAAATATGAATTTCGAAAAATAATCGAGAAGGAACTAGCGAAAAATAAAACGATTCGTACGTATTTTGACGAGTGGGGTGGCCGCTGTTATATTTTCACCGATGAACTTGGAAAACACTATATGTTTAAGAAAAACTCGAAAAAACGCTTGGAAAATTTACAACTAAATATAGAGCATTTTAAAAAAATGGGTGGTCGATACATGTTTTCTGCTGTCCCTATTGAAAATGCAGTAGAAAACAATCTATCCCTTGAGAAAGTGTTTACATCAAAGACATCCGCTTGGAAAATTTATTTGTATAAAGCGATATAGATGAGTGAAATAGATTGCCTCTCTTGATGTAAATTCATAAAAACCAAACTAATATTTAGATGCAATATTAGTTTGGTTTTTACTATTTCTTTTAATAAAAATTTTTTTATGATATGAAACCTTATTATCAGTCTACATTTTATAGTGCAACATTTTTGTTGCTGTAAATAATTAACCCTATTGCATAGTTGTGGTAGTAAATGCGGTCATTTAGAGGTCTAATAAATAAAAAAGTACACCACTATATAAGTGATGTACTTAATTTTTATTTAATTTTTTACTTCATCATACAATTCTAGCCCTTCTCTCACATTTAAGCCATTTTTAACAATACCATGTATCGCTTGAATCATCGCAGCTGGATGTTCTGACTGCCAAATATTTCGGCCCATATCAACTCCAATTGCGCCTTCTTGCAATGCTTGATACGTAATTGTTAATGCGTCTTCAATCGAATCTAATTTTGGCCCACCTGCAATGACGACTGGAGAAGGGCATGTGCTCGTAATTTTTTCAAAGCCTTCACAGTAATACGTTTTAACAATATCGGCTCCCATTTCCACACATACGCGTGATGCGAGTGCTAGGAAGCGAGCTTCTCGTTTTTGAAGTTCCTTTGCTACAGCTGTAATACCGAGAACGGGTAAACCGTAATCATGTGCTTCAGAAACAACATTAGCTAAATTGGTAACAGTTTGTGTTTCATATTCTGAACCGACAAAAACAGAGACACCGACTCCGACTACATTTTGCCGCAGTGCTTCTTTAATGGGTGTAACAATTGTTTCATTTGCTAAATCTTTACCCACGACAGTTGCACCGCCTGAAACACGTAAAACCATTGGTGTTTTGCAGTTTTCAGGAATGCAGGAATTGAGTACACCACGCGTTAAAAAAAGGGAGTCTGTATAAGGGAGTAAATTCTTTACTGTTTCTAGTGGTTGTTCTAATCCATGAATTGGTCCTAAAAAGTAACCGTGGTCTATTGCTAACATAACTGCTTTTCCATCAGGCAGAATTGTGTTTAATCGATTTTGAAATCCCCAAGTCATAACAAATCACTCCTTCGTTAATTTTGGATTTTCTGTTTGTACAGTATCTTTTTCTTGTAAATGTGGTGACTTAATAAAAACTGCTTTAAAGATTTGATTTGAGCGGTTAATGAGATAGTGGGATTCGTGGGGGCGAACTTGTAAGACGTCACCTCGTTTTACAGGAACTCTTTCATTATCAATATAGAAATCAATTTCACCTTCTAGAGCATAAAATATTTCTTCACATGTAGTATGATAATGATTTTGAAACTCTTGCCCAGGCTGAATGACTACAACCCCAAGGTCAATGTTAGGGCCCTTTACTAAATATTTGGGACCGTTGTTACCAAAGCGATAGGAGAAGTCCTCTTCATTTACTTTGATCATATTGTTCACTCCTTTATGTAATGTGTTACAACGCACCTGGTGCAATCCACATATGTGATGTAAATCCTTCATCTGCTAGTAAGAGTTGTTTTTCATAGACTAGTTTCCATGTTTGATAGAATTGTTGGTATAGTTTATGATTTTCAGCATTCGGTTCATATATGTTTTCCCACTTTACAAATTTTTGAGAGGTTGCTTCCATAGAGTCATATATACAAGCACCGACTCCAGCGGCGATTGCTGTTCCTAAGGCTGCGGCTTCTTTTACAACTGGTACTTTGACAGGAATTCCGAGAACATCCGCAACAATTTGAGGCCATAGTTTCCCTTTGGCAGCACCGCCCGCAAATATCACTTCAGAAGGGAACGTTCCTGTTAATGATTCTATTAATTTTAAATTTCCAAGTGTTACAAATGCGGCGTTTTCTTCGATTGCGCGGAACATTTCTTTTTTTCCACATCGCTCAGCATCTAAACTTAAATTAATAAAAGAAGGTGCGGCGTGGCGCCAAGAAATATAATTCATTACATTTGAAAAGGTAGGAATAATGCCATACGATCCGACTGGTACATGTTTTGCTTGTTCCTCTAATAATTCATAAGCATCTACACCAAGTTTAATAGCAAGTCGTTTTTCTTCCTGACAAAAGGCATCTCGAAACCATCTCATTACAAGTCCAGGGAAAAAAGCGATTGTTTCATATTGCCAAAGTGTAGGGATAGCGTGGCAATTGACGCGAATTTGAGCATTTGGATCGGTTTTTGGATTTGTTATATTTACTTCTTGTTGCCAAAAGCTCCCTCCGCAAATAAATGTTTGATCAGGATGTACGACTCCCGAACCGAGTGAAGCCATTTGGGCATCTCCGCCCCCAGCAACTACTGGTATTCCTACATGTAACCCTGTTAGCTCTGCACTTTGTTTTGTTACATGGCCAATAACTGTACCTGCCTCATTTACGTTTGGAGCAAATGTTAAAGTTAGACCACATTCTTCAGCAATCGAATTCTCCCAAGTTCTATTTTGCAAATTTAAAATACCGGACGTACATCCATTTGAAGGGTCTATTTGCAGTACACCACTCAACTTATAGAGAATCCAATCGTTTAACATTGTAAAGGAATGGATGTTTTTGTATATATCCGATTGATGCTTTTTGACCCAAAGTAATCTAGGTAAAGCGCCTAATGCAAAGGTTTGCCCTGATTTTGCATATACATCTTTTTCAAGATTTGAACGAATTTGTTTTAACTCACTTACTTCAGAAGAAGCACGACCATCAACGTTTGCACATGCCCATATTTCTTGCCCATCTTTATCATATAAAACAAATCCTTCGCGCATACTCGTTGCACTGATGCCTTTAATAGAAGAAGGAGATATGTTACTTTTTTGGAGTACATCTTTCGTACACTCTTGAATGAGTTTCCAGTTCTCTATCACATCAAAATTCATAGAACCAGGATAACGAGAGTCTGATTTATGAACCCACTCTTTTTGACTCACAGCAAGCTGATTTCCTTGTAAATCAAAAAGGACAGCCCGGATACTACCGGTACCTGCGTCGTAAGCTAATAGAGAAGACATTAGGATTCACCTTCCTTTCTTAATAGAGAGAGGGCTGTTTCCTCATCGGTAATCAATGTATGAATGAATCCACCTTTTAAGGCCCCGTAAATTGCATCTATTTTTTCTTCACCTCCAGCTACACCGACTACATGTTTCATCTTTCGAAGGGTAGAAAGAGGTGTACCTATTAGCCGATCGTGATGTGGAAGTTCTAGCAATTCTCCATGTGTATTGTAAAATTGCCCTAGAATATCTCCAGCACCATTTTGACTTCGTATATAAGTCATTTCACGAAGCGTTATTTTATCTTCCTTTACAATCGTTGCATCATGAGATAAACCGCCAATACCGACCACTGCTGTATGTGCAAGCGAAGCGACATGTAGCATATCTTTGACTGCTGGTTCTGAAAGGATGCTCTGCGCCATTTCGGTTGTAGATGCCAAAAATGGTGTAGGAATGATATGGAGCTCTCCTTGTACGTGATTTATATAGCTTTGTTTCCTAGGAAGATAGTGATTTACGCCACCTGTAAGTGTAACGATAGAAGGTTGCATAGATGATTCGAAATGGATATTTTCTAGCATTTTTGATATCGTTTCTCCCCAGCCGATGCCAAGTAAATCTCCTTGTTGCAGATGTGTTTCTAAATATTGTGCGGCGGCTTTTCCTAAAGAATAGGGACGATTTTCCATTGGGGTAGGGATAATGAAAGAGTCTTTCAAATGAAATGTCTTAATCAGTTCACGTTCAATACTTAAACAATGTAAACCGGTACCTTTTACATGAAAGGTAACAATGCCCTCAGTACGTGCTTTATCTAATAACCGAACGACTTTATTTCGTGAAATATGAAGCAATGAAGCGATTTCTTGCTGCGTTAGATGATCTTTATAGTAATACCAGGCTACTTTTGTTAACAAGTTTTCTTCAAAGTTCAGCTGTGACATGCTCTTCATCCCTTTCAACAATTGACCGATGCTTAAACATATGTGTCGGATTTTTTGTTTATACCCATAGAGGGCGGAAATGTGTTCAAGAAAAATATGTTCTAGATATGAAAAAAGGGATATACAATGCTACAAAACAAGTAGAACAAAAAATCACTTTCTCAAAAATTGTTCTGTATAAAGGAGGGTGACAAGATGTGGAGAACGTGCCCTTATTAGAGGTGAAACAAATTAGTAAATCATTTTCAGACCAACTTGTATTAAAAGAGGTTACTTTGGAATTAGAACGTGGAGATGTATATGCTTTAGTAGGCGGAAATGGTGCTGGTAAATCAACATTGATGAAGATATTAACAGGTTTATACTCTTATGATGCTGGAGAAATGTATGTGAAAGGTGAGATACAAAGTTTTTCTAATCCAGCGGAAGCTCATCATAATGGTATTTATTTAATTCCACAAGAACCGTTAATTTTTCCTCATATGACAATTGAAGAAAATATATGTATCGGGATAAAAACAGAAAAAAAAGAGCTTCGTACAAAGATAAAAAAGTTGATAAAGAGTTTGGGATGGAGTATAAGGCTTAATGAGCTTGGAGGTTCATTATCAATTGCGCAGCAACAATTAGTAGAAATATTAAGGGGATTAATAAGAGAAGCTGAGATTCTTATTTTAGATGAGCCAACATCGACATTAACAACTCATGAAATAAAGAGTCTTTTTGTGTTGATGAAAAGCTTAAAGGAAAAGGGAATCGGGATGATTTATATTACGCATCGGTTTCCAGAAATCTTTGAAATTGCGAATAAAGTAGCTATTTTACGAGATGGAATAATTGTGAGGCAAGGAGATGTATCAGACTATACATATGACATGTTAATGGAGGGATTAGTGCCAAAAGATTATAAACAAGAGGAGCAGAAAGAGGCACCTCAAGAAACGATAAAACTTTCTCAACGAGTATTAGAGATAACAAATTTGTCGAGTTATGCATTTCATAATATATCACTAACCGTACATGCTGGAGAGATTGTCGGAATTGCCGGTGTTGTTGGATCGGGTAGAACGGAATTAGCAGAAGCTTTATATGGGCTCAGGCCTGTACTGTCGGGAGCTATTTTATTAGAAGGAAAGTCTGTTGCGAAGTATTCGACGAGTAGACGATTAGATGAAGGGATGGTATATGTTCCAGAGGATAGGGCTGGTAATGGTATCTTTTCAATTGCATCTGTTAAAGAAAATATAACGTCAGCGTCTTTACATCGACTCAGTACGTTTTTCTTAAACCACAAAAAAGAAAGCGCTTTAACAGAAGCGTATATTCATAAGTTTAGGATAGTCGTTTCCAGTAAGGATGAAAAAATGACATCTTTATCAGGGGGAAACCAACAAAAAGTTGTATTAGCTAAATATCTTGCTTGTGAACCTAAATTAATGATTCTTGATGAACCAACGCGCGGGATTGATGCGAAAGCAAGATTAGAAGTGTATGAGGCAATTCTAAGTTTAAAACAGTCAGGACTTGCAATTTTATTGATTTCCTCAGATGTAGAAGAAATTGTTCAATTAGCAAACCGTGTATATGTGATGAGGAATGGAAAACTTGTTTCTCATTTGGAGAAAGGAGAAGTTTGTATAGATGAAGTTACACGTCTCGCATATGGGGGAAGGGAAGGTGTAACGGAATGAAACGTTTTTCAAATCTATTTAAAATGCATGAAACATCCATTATCATTTTATTACTTATTTACATAGCCCTCGTAGGAATTATTAATCCTAGTTTTGTTCAGTTTAGTTCGCTTTCTTTAATTATGAAATCGAGTCTTATCTTAGTTACACTAGCTATTGGTCAATCGTTCGTAATATTTACTAAAAATATTGATGTTTCAGTCGGTTCTATTATGGGATTAAGTGCAGCGATTTGTGGGATGTTTTTGACAAATGGAAATAGCATTTTAATTTCAAGCATTGCTGCAATCTTGCTTGGAGCTGTCATTGGAATGATAAATGGCATTGGGGTTACGAAGTTTCGTGTGCCAGCAATTATTATGACATTAGGAATGTTAGGAATTATTAGAGGAACGATGTTGATCTATACAGGTGGCAAATGGATTGAAGATATTCCTCAGTCTTATAAACAGATGTCTTCTGTCATGATATTAGGGCTGCCTATTACAGTATGGATCATTTTGGCTATTTTACTATTATTATATATCTTTTTAACGAAAGCGCCTTTTGGAAGATATTTTTATGCTACCGGAGATAATGAAGATGGGGCACGACTCCTTGGAATACCGGTAGACAAGGTGAAAATATATGCATTTATTATTTCGGGAATAAGCGCAGGGATTGCAGGCTGCATATTTGTTATGAATATCGGTTTTGTGCCAAATCAAACTGGTACAGGAATTGAGTTGCAAGTAATTGCTGCCGCTGTTCTAGGTGGAATTCATCTAAAGGGTGGAACAGGTTCTGTATTTGGAGCAGCACTAGGGGCAATTTTTTTAGAAGTTATAAGTAGTTCACTAGTCTTTTTAAAAATACCTGCTTTTTGGAATAGTGCTATATCAGGATTTTTACTGTTACTTATTATTATATTAGACAGTACCTTAAAAAAATGGAAGGGAATAAGACAGTTGGAAGAAAGAAGGATGAATCTATGAAATATGCACGTGGATTTTTAAGATGGGAAGGTGTTCTTATTGTATTACTTATTATAGAGTTCATTCTCTTTGGTTTATTTAACAGTGATTTTTTTAATATAAGTAATTTACTTTTCAGTATGAATGACTTCATTTTTATTACGATTGCTGCAATTCCAATGACATTTGTAATTGTGACAGGTGGAATTGATGTATCTGTAGGATCGATTATGGGGCTTACCTCAATTCTGATTGGTGTACTATGGATGAATGGAATTCCGGTTATTTTAGCTGTAATTATTGCCTTATTTATCAGTTGTCTAGCAGGTTGTATCAACGGGCTGATTATTAAAACGACAGATGTAGAACCTCTTGTTGTTACACTTGGAACGATGTTTTTATATTCAGGAATTGCTCTTGTTATCTCGGGTGGCTCAAATGCCAGTGGATATGAAGGGATAAGTGGTTTACCGGATTCTTACGTGCAACTTGCAAATGGGAGTTTTATAGGAATTCCTAATTTAGTATGGTTACTTTTCGTTTTGACGGTTTTGTTTACACTCTTACTTCATCGAACAAGGTATGGACGTTATGTCATATTGACAGGTGCAAATGAAAAGGCAGCTAAGTATTCGGGTATTCGAACAAAAAAGATAGTAACTATTGCATATATTCTTTCCGGGTTAGGAGGTGGATTAGGAGGGGCTTTTCTAACAGCATATTTTGGCTCAGCTCGAGCTGATATTGGAAACGAGACAATTCTACCGGTTATTACGGCAGTGGTATTAGGCGGGACACTCATCACTGGGGGAAAAGGAAGTATTGTTGGAACAGTACTAGCAAGTATATTTATTGGCATGATGCAGTACGGTTTACAAATGACAGGTTTAACGAATGAACAATCAAATGTTGTTATTGGTATCATACTTATCCTCTCTGTTATTATTAGGCATTTCAAATTACAGCAATTCACTATGTGGAAAAGAAGGAAATTGCATAAGGGGGAAATGTCATGAAAAGAAAACTCGGGATCTTTATCATTATGTGCGTTTGTATTATCGGTTTAATCGCATGTTCTAGCAAAACAGCAGATAAGAAAACAGCAGATGATGTGAAATTTGCATTCATTCCGAAATTAACAGGGGTTGGATTCTTTACTTCAGGTGGTGAAGGGGCAAAAGAAATGGGAGATAAGTTAGGCGTGCAAGTGAAGTATGATGGACCTTCAGAGGCGAGTGTATCAGGCCAAGTGAAATATATAAATAATTTTATTAATCAAAACTATGATGCGTTGATGGTTTCATCTACATCGGTTGATGGACTTTCACAGTCATTACAGAGAGCAAAGAAAAAGGGAATGACAGTATTAACGTGGGATTCTGATGTGAATCCGAAAGATCGTTCATATTATATAAGCCAAGGAACGCCGGAGCAACTTGCAAATTTATTAATTCAAATGACTTCATCACAAATTGGAGATAAAGGAAAAGTCGCATTCTTCTATTCAAGTCCCACTGTAACAGATCAAAATCAGTGGGTAACAAAAGCAAAAGAAATTATAAAAGAAAAATATCCAAATTGGGAAATTGTAACGACGCAGTACGGAGAAAATAACGCACAAAAATCATTATCGGTTGGCGAAAGCATTTTAAAAACGTATCCAGATATTAATGCTGTCATTTGTCCGGATGCAACGGCACTTCCAGCTATGGCACAAGCTGCTGAAAACTTAAAAATGGATAAAAAAGTAGTTGTGACGGGATTTTCAACACCAAATGTAATGCGAGATTATGTAAAACGAGGAACTGTTCAGCAATTTGGATTATGGGATGTAAAACAACAAGGAGCACTTGCAACTTATGTTGCAAATGAAATTGTGGTAAAAGGGAAGAAATTAAAAGTTGGCGATAGCTTTGAAGTTCCGAATATTGGTAAAGTAAAAGTGGAACCGAATTCTATTCAAGGTTATGACTACGAAGCAGATGGAAATGGGATTATCGTATTGCCAGAGCGCGTTGTGTTTACGAAGGATAATATTGATAAGTACAATTTTTAATATAAAAAGTTCATTCCTCTGTATAAGGGAATGAACTTTTTATTGTTTTTGATAGAAGTTTCACTTTATCCCGCATTAACAGGCAGTAATACTCCCACCTCAAAATTCGGCGGAAGCAAAGAAGTTAGGTGGGAGATAAACTGCCTGTAAAAGCCCGATTGGTTCAACTAATAATCAGTGGGGGATGAAGAAAGCCCCCACTGATTAAAGTTTCACTTTATCCCACAAAAGTATGAAGGGATATATTATAGAATTCAGACTTTAGATAGAGGTAATGATAACGCTATGTTTATACAATTATATTATATATCGAATGCAGAGGAGAGTTGTAAATGTTATTTCATTATCATTATTGGACGCCTCACTTAGAAGAAATGGAGAACTTTTATAAAAATTATGGTTTTCGAATTTCTACAAGAATCGGAAAGTATAATGGAGAATTTCAGCAATTTGATCCTCCGTTAACATGGGATGACTTTCGGGATAAACAGATACTTTTTCGGATTATTGAAGCTAGAAAAGGTAAGATAAATATCACATTTGGCTATGGAAAAAAGGTTTCATTCGATCATATTGGTTTTCTTGTGTCAAAAGAGGAATGTGAAACGATTTGTAAGCAAGCGGAAAAACTACACTGGAAAGTAAATTGGGGGGAAAGAAGAACTTTTATTATAACGCCATACGGATTTCGGATTGAGATTCAAACAAATTTCGATGTAATTGATGATGGCGGGAGTATAGACGAGTTACAGAAAGTTATAATGACAACAAAGCAAACAGGGTTAGAACAGGACCTTTCTTTTCTATTTCAAAAAGAAATAAATAGTATTGAAACCATTCATGATAATAAAACGACATTGAAGCATGTGTATTTGAATTCTTTATACCAAAGGAAACAAAAAGACCCGAATGGTGTGGAAATATATGTATAAAATTCATTTGTGGTTTTAAGTAAGGTTGTTTGTAAAAATATACCACATTCAGGTTTTGTGTTAAAATTATTCAGAATATTGAAACTTAAGGTTGGGAGGAATATAAATGCTTACACCAGAACAAATCTCCAACTTATTTAAAAATTTTTCTATAAAAGAATGTAAAGGGTCAAGCGATTTATACGAGTATTTATCATTAAAAATTTCAGGAGATGAAGAACTTCTTGCACTAGCATCACATGCACAACTTGGTCAGCCAACCCCGAATTTATTACTGGGTGCTGTTCACTATTTGTTATTGAAAGGGAATAGTCATGTATTAAAACAATACTATGGTAGTCTCGTTTCCATTCCAGAAAAAAATCTAGACAAAGCTTTTCATCATTTTAAAGATTTTTGTCAAATTCATAATGAGAAGATTATCTCTATTTTAAAAACGAAGCTAGTTCAGACAAATGAAGTGAGAAGATGTACATATTTATACCCGAGCTTTTGTTATATGTTTAATAAGATTAATAAACCGCTAGCGTTAATTGAAATTGGGACAAGCGCTGGTTTACAGTTGTTTTGGGATCAATATAGTTATTCGTATGGAACAGGAGAGATATATGGCAATATACACTCTAACGTTCATTTGAAATCAGAAATAAAAGGGGGGAATCAACCACTTCTCTTACAAGAAAGTCCACCTGTTGTAGAAAGAATCGGACTAGATTTACATATAAATGATTTAAATAATGAGGAAGACTATTTATGGTTACGCTCACTTATTTGGCCAGAGCATAAAGAAAGGCTTGAAATGTTTGATCACGCAGCAGCTTGTTTAAAAGAACAATCTGTAAAACTGATAGAGGGGGATGGAGTAGCTCTTCTTTTAGAAATTGCAGAACAAATTCCAGAGGACTCCGTAATTTGTATTTTCCATACACATGTGGCGAATCAAATACCAGAGAGTGTAAAGCATAAATTAGTAGATAAAGTGAAAGAAATTGGTGCAAAACGCGATGTTTTCCATCTTTATAACAACATGTGGGATAGAGATCTTCATCTCGATTATTTTATAAATGGAAAAGAAAATAATGAAACTGTTGGAGAAACAGATGGTCATGCGCGGTGGTTTAGTTGGAAATTGGAAGATAAGTCGTTATGCTAGGCTTGTCTATATGATAACGCCAAAAGTAAAAGACAACTATCATTAGTTGTCTTTTTATTATTGAAATAAATGAATTTTCGTGTGAAATAAATTTTTTGCGAGAAACGGATGAATATAGTGTGAAAACTTTTTATAGAGCATGAGAGGGGAATGGGAATTGGATGAAATAGAACTAAAGGAATGGCTACAGAGAACGGATTAACAAGCCTTTCGGATTATTTTGTAGTGCAGTAGAAATATACATGAATAGAAAAGGGGCAATAGATTAAGATATGTAGGTTAAAATGAAGAGAGAATATAACAATACAGTTTACATAATGTTATTATGATCACAAATATTAAGTTGGCTATTATTTAAATACTAACACTCATCTCAAGATATTAAGAAAGAGAAAAAAACAGGTTGTTAAAATGTGTGAAGTGAAAGTTTAGTATAAAAGCACTTTAAAAAGAACGTTAGTTCGTATATACTAAATACAACTGAAGTAGAAGAAAGGAAGAGAAGATGCTGATTCATAAAGTCGGTCAAATTATGTTATATGTAAATAATCAAGATGAAGCTGTACGATTTTGGATAGAAAAAGTAGGTTTCCACTTAGTTGCTGATGAAAATAATGGTCAAGGATTTAGATGGATTGAAATTGCGCCAACAGAGAAAGCGGAAACGAGTATTGTTCTACATAATAAAGAATTAATTGCGAAGATGCAGCCTGAATTAAATCTTAGTACACCATCCATGTTGTTTTTCACTGAAGATATCGATAAGTTATATAAAGAGTTTGTAGAGAAAGAAATTACAGTAGGAGAAATTGTAAATATGCCGTCTGGCAGAGCGTTTAATTTTGCTGATCATGAGAAAAATTACTTTGCAATTATGAAGAAAAAGTAATTATCGATTTGAAATTATATCACGAGGTTTTGAAATTTGTTTAGATCCTGTATTACAGGATCTTTTTTATTTAGCTAAGGGCTGTTTTAGTAGCGGAAGGGTTTCATTATAATTACATCGAATTTATTAGGCGAAATGTAGGACATTATTGTAATTTATCTTAAGGAGAGGGAATACATGAACCTAGGTGATCCAATAGCTATAGGGAATACGGCAGAAATATATCTTTATGATAATAAAATTATAAAAGTATTTAAAGAGCATTTTCCAAATACAGAATCTTTATATGAAGCAAAAAAACAAGAATATGCTTATTCATGTGGACTTTACGTTCCAAATGTATTAGAAGTGACCGAAATAAAGGGTAGGCAAGCAATAATAATGGAATATGCAAAAGGAAAAACAATAGGTGATCTCTTAACTCATAACATGGAACGAGCGGAACATTATATAAGTATTTGCGTTAATGTACAACAAAAGGTGCATGCTGTTGTTGTTGATTCAGATTTACTTGAACGGATGTCAGAAAAGCTACATCGACAAATTGAATCGGTACAGAATCTAGATGAGAAACAAAAGGGTAAATTGTTAAGAAAATTGGATTCAATGGTATTTGAACCTAGGTTATGTCATGGAGATTTTCACCCATTTAATTTAATCATGAATAATGATAACGTGAAAATTATTGATTGGGTTGATGCTAGCTCGGGAGACATACGTGCAGATGTATATCGAACATATTTATTGTATGCCCAGTCTTCAGTCGAATTGGCTGAAATGTATTTAGGTTTATATTGCAAAAATGCTGATTTATCAAGGGATGAAGTTTTGGATTGGGCTCCTATAATTGCTGGGGCAAGATTGTCAGAAAAGGTATCTCCAGAAAACAGAGAACATCTAAAAAAGTTAGTAGACTGGTATTGTAATTAAGGAAATGATAGAACCAGCATTTCTGTAATGATCAAAATTTTAAACGCGACAGTATTAGATAGTAAAACCGTTCAAAATTTTTGAACGGCTTTTTTGGTGTTATTGTACTTCGTAATTAAAATATCAAATAATAAATAACTGTATTTTGCTAGATAGTTATCTCAATATGATTCCCTTCTGGATCACTTATTACGCTCTCATAATAGCCATCTCCAGTGAAACGTGGTCCATTTAATACAGGATATCCAGCTTCTTTTAATGTTTTTGTTAGTTGATTCACATTTTCTTCGCTACCAACAGAAAAAGCGATATGGGCGTATCCAATTAGGTTAGAACTAGGTTTGTCTTCTATTCCGTTCTGTCGCATAATTTCAAGACGTGCTCCAGATTCAAAGGTAATAAAATAAGATTCAAATTGTTTAGTTTTATTATGATATAAAGAATTTGCCTCTCCATTAAAGTACTGTGTATAGAAAGTACGCATGGCCTCTAAATCATTTACCCAAATGGCTATATGTTCAATTTTCATTATTTTCACCAGTCCTATTCTTACGTCAATTTATATAAATTTAGCCAAATATTTATGAGCTAAAAATCAGCGAAGTTGAAAAACAACGATTAGAGTTTCACTTTATGAAGTTTGAAATGATATGTCAAGAAATAAGAGTGGATGCTGTAAGAAAGTGATTTTAGCTATAGAAATGGGAAAATTATTTCGTTTTTTTATCAAATATTTATGTTAATTTTCTGATGTAGGAATACATAGGATTTTTAATAGAATGAGTTTTTGCATAAAAATTTAATGTTTTATGGTAATTACGAGTAAGGAGGGAGATAATTTATGGGTCAATATGAACAAATGTTGCTCGTTGGAATAATCATGTCTATTATACTATCGATTATGATTTTAGGATCATTATATTATAATCCTCGTTTATGGTTAAGTGATTATCCTAAAGATATTCAAAAAGCTGTTTTGCCAAAAACAATCGATGAAAAAAGACAAACTTTATACTTTGGAATTGTATATAATGTAATTCTTTTCGGAACACCATTGATTTCAACTTTTTTACTAAATCAACATGAAAAATTATTGTTTATAGATGCTTTTTTGCATTCTTTTGGAATTTTAATGATTTTTAACTTAGTTGATTTATTCATTATAGATTGGCTTATATTTTGCTGGATTACTCCGAGATTTGTTGTTATTCCTAGTACAGAAGGAATGAAGGGGTATAAAAATTATAAGATGCATCTAAGAGGGGCTATGATTGGTACGCCTTTCCTCATGATTGTTAGTTTATTCATTGCAGGAATTGCTATAAATATTTAGTACGTGGAATATATTATATTTTACTTAGAGGAGATAAGGATGGACATTTTAATTAGGAAACTAGAATTAGAAGATTTGAATGAATTTCCTGAAATTGATGATAGTTTTACGGTTGATTCTAAGCTAGTTCTTTCATTAGGAGCGAAGAATCAACGAATAGAATACACAGTACGAGAAATACCAAGCTATGAGAAAAATTATTCAGAAGATATATATAAAGAGGATCAAGAGGATGATCTAGATTATAGTGAATATGTTAATAATCCAGATAAAATAATTTTTTTGGCGTTTATGGATCACCAAATGATTGGAATGATTATATTAAAGAGGAACTGGAACAGTTTTGCTTACGTGGAAGATATAAAAGTGGATAAGCAGTATAGACAGCTTGGAGTTGGCAAAAGATTAATTGAGCTAGCAAAGCATTGGGCGCAAGCTTGTAAAATGCCAGGAATCATGCTGGAGACACAGAGCAATAACGTTAGAGCATGCAAGTTTTATGAGAGTTGTGGATTTGTTATAGGAGGCTTTGATTTTCTTGTATATAAAGGCAGTAATGAACAAAGTGATGAAGTTGCAATTTACTGGTATTTAAAATTTAAATAGTAACGAGTAAAAGAAGAGTAACTTTAAAAAATGTAAAGGTGCTCTTCTTTTTATTAAGGGTCTATTAAAATTTATTATTGATTTTTAATAAAAATTTAAAGGAAACCCAATCTATATAGGTTTCCCTATTCTTCGTTAAACTAACACCTCTTTAGTTGAATAGGGTGCTAATTTAATTCATTTAATTGTTCCCATTCACTTAAATACATACGCTTTGTAATATTTTTAGGATTTTCAAGTTTACATATAAATTCTAAACTGTTCCCATCAGGGTCATTAAAATGGATTTTGGCATGAGCAATGCCACTATGTGCTATAACAAATGGTTCAACTGGTTTAAATTCAAATGCTTCTCTAGGTTCAAAGCCTTTTTCATTCAACCAAGCAACTGAATTTTTTAACCCTTCTAAAGAAACTTGAAAAGCTATGTGTCTTATTGAAGGGTGATATTCAAGTTCTACTTTGTCTGTTTCCCATAATCCCAACCAGCTTTTATTTTTTTCAATCCATAAAAATACTACCTTATCTTCATGGCGATGGGAAAATTCCAAACCAAGTCCTTTGTAACATTCAATCGAACGCTTTAAATCGCTAATTGGTAAATGTGCTTCATATAATCCTATTATCATTTATAATCCCTCTTTAAAATTAAGGAATATGTCAATTCACCGTATGTGAAAATGTTATCATCAGTAAATCCAATTTTTTTGTAGAACTTGTGACCCGAATCATTTTCAGGATGTACAGTTAAGTGAATACGATGGCAAGTCGGGTGAGCATCCTTGATATGCTTAATTAATAATTTTATTGCTGCGGCTCCAAATCCTTTTCTTTGATATCCTTTGTCGATAAAAAAATGAAACAGCCAAAAGTCCTTTTGACAATCCGGTTCGTAGTGCAAATTAAAGAAACCAACCATTTTCTCGTTATGATAAACTCCAAAAGGTTCAATCATTCTATCATCCGGCCTAATATATGCTTTAGCAAGTGCAATAGCAACAGGTGGTGTAACTTCAGAAACAAACTTTTGTTGTTCAATATTTACAGAAAGATTAAGGGCTTCCCGCCAGTTTTTAGAAGTTATTCTTTTCAGATTTACGTGAGATATGAGTCGTCACCTCCAGTTTAAACAGGGGATATGGGAAGAGCTATTGAACAAGCGTATTTTGCCCAGCAGCAATTTTCCATGTTTCTTTTTCTTTGACCATCACATAAATAGCAAGACTGCCTTGCCCATCCTTTATTATTTCTCCTTCAAAGGTTGTTGGATATTGTCTAATATGTGCGATAGCTACGTCGGAACGTATAAATTTAATGCTTTCAACTGTATAACAAGCGTATGAATCACGAAGAGGTCCTGGTAAAAGAACTTTATGCGCTTCATGGATTTGCTTCCAACCTGAAAGCCGCTTGCCAAGCACATTGACCCATGTGGCATTTAAAGTAAAGTGGCGATCTAATTCATTTGCATCATGTGCATTAAATGCACTTTCCATTTCGGTGATTGTTTGTCGGATTTCATTTATTTCTTCTTGTTGGTGTTCTTTTGAATCATAACCTTTAGACATATTTATTCCTCCAATGTTGGTTTGATATCTATAGATTACTAAATTGAAGATTCTGTAACATCCAGCAATAGTAGCATTTTTGGGAAGTGAAACTTATACGAAGGTATGATAGCAATACGGCTTTATATACATATATTTAAATTTTTCTAATCATATGCACTAGCTAATAAGAGGAGTAAATTCAAGGAGTCTAGAATATTATAATGTTATGTATAGAGAGGTGAAATATGTTATTTCAAAAAGGAAGTTTATCGATTAGATATGTCATAGAAGATGATGTGAATACCATCTCAAAATGGTTAACAAATTCAGAAGTTTTACAGTATTACGAAGGCAGAGATAATCCGCAATCTCCAGAAAAAGTTCGCACTAACTTTGTTCATAGTCCAAAAGGGAAAGAAAAAAGATGTATAGTGGAGTATACTGAAGAACCGATTGGTTACATACAAATTTACCCGATAGATTCAGAATGGAAAAAGCTATATGGATATAGAAAAAATCAGAATATATGGGGCATGGACCAATTTATTGGTGAACCAATATATTGGAATAGAGGAATCGGTACAGAGCTCGTACAAGCTGCGATCACATATATCACCGATGAGTTAGGGGCAGAAGCAATTACGATGGATCCAAGAGTAAGTAACGAACGTGCAGTTCATTGTTATGAAAAATGTGGATTCCAAAAGGTGAAAATTTTAAAAGAACATGAGCTTCATGAAGGAGAATTAGAAGATTGCTGGATGATGGAGTTTAAAAAATAAGGGATGGGGAGCGATGTATGATGAAAAAAGCATTGTTAGTAATAGATGTTCAAGAAGGTATGTATACAGCAAATGGGCCAGTGCATAATGGGCAGGAATTATTAGAAAACTTACAAGAGATAATTCAAAAATGCCGCTTGCATGAGATTCCTGTTATATATGTACAGCATAATGGACCAAAAGGACACCCATTAGAAAAAGGAAAACCGGAATGGAATATTCATTCTGCCATTGCACCGAAAGAAGATGATATTATTATCGAAAAGGAAACACCAGATTCTTTCTATAAAACAGATCTTCGTAAAGTATTACAAGATAAGGAAATTGAACATGTAATTATGTCAGGAATGCAAACCGAATACTGCGTTGATACAACGACTCGTAGAGCTTTTAGTGAAGGGTACAAAGTAACTTTAATTAGCGATGCACATAGTACGTTTGACTCGGAACGATTGCGTGCGGAAGAAATTGTTAAGCACCATAATGCAGTACTGGGTGCATTTGCTGATGTTGTGGATTTCAAAAATATAAAGATAGAAGTATAAGATCGAATTGAAAAGTAGTAGTGACAACAGGTGGCGGAATGGTTCCACAATCTGTTTTGGAGCAATACTATTTAAAGAATAGTTAATGTAGAAAAAGGATGTCATTATACAGGTAATGACATCCTTCTTTTTTATTTTTTCTTTTCTTTATCTATGATGTTTTGTTCTTCAGCAAATTCAGTTCCATATGCGAATCGGCCATTCATATTAATTCTTTCACCTTTATGCCTTTCATGCGTATGAGAAAAACGATGGACAAATACTTCAGATAATGTAAAGACAATAGCGGATAGAATACTACCCCATGCGATCTGCATATAATTGTCCAATAAAATATTACCGAAAATCCACACACTTAAATATGTTAACAAAAAGTCAGCCATAATAGCAGCGGAATTGCCGATGCGGTTCAAAAGGATTTTATCAACAAACATATAAGAAACGATTGTTACAAACAGGCTAAAAGAAATAACATCAACAATTGTTGCATCGAAAAACAAATCCAGTCCAATAGCAAAAGCAATGATACACGATATAAATTTGATCAGCACAATTGTAAAATTGCTCAAAATGCACACCTCCTGTTTTTACATAGTTTTGGTATAAAACGAGAAGTTCATACATTTCTTATGGAAGTACATGAATGTAAATAAATTTTTTCATGTCAAACCTCTTGTCGAAATATTAAAAAAATAAATAAAAAATGTTATAGTAAAATGAGAGTGTATGACATTTTTAGGTAAGGGGGGATCCAAATGTGGATTACTTCAGAAGTAGAAATTCCAGATGAACTATTTGATAACCTTGAACAAGGAAGGCTTGTATTATTTGTCGGAGCAGGAGTTTCTATGAAAGGGAAATCAAACTTACCAAATTTCGATGATTTAGTTGATGAAATTGCGGAAGCTTTATATGTTGAAAAGCGTGAAAATACGGAACCACATGATTATTATCTTGGAAAAGTTGCGAAGACGAAAGATGTACATCAAGTTGCACAAGATCTTGTTGATGTGAAAAATTCGAAACCGAATCCATTACACTATGCAATTCCACGGCTTTTTTCAGATGATATTGATGTTCGCATCGTTACTACAAATTTTGATCAGCATTTTACAAGTGTAATTCGGGAAATGAATCGAGATATCAATATATATTATGCACCAGCACTTCCAACAGGTAGAGCGTTTAAAGGTTTAGCATATATACATGGCAATGTAGAACAAGAAAAAGAAAATTTAATATTAACGGATGGCGATTTTGGAAGGGCTTACTTAACAGAGGGATGGGCAAGAAGATTTTTAGTTGATTTATTTTCAAATTATACGGTGTTATTCATCGGATATAGTCATAATGATCCTGTCATGAAATATTTAGCAACGGGTTTACCGCCGAGTACAAGACGTTATGCATTTGTTGCACAAGGAGATAATACATATCATTGGGAGCATTTAGGAGTGAGGCCGATTGTTTATCCAAATAAGGCAAACAATCATCAAGCACTTGTTAAAGCAGTGAAGCGCTGGGCTGAATTAATGGGAGATAATTATATTACAAAAAGAATGCGGATTCGTGATATCGTGACAGTCCCGCCATCAGTTGAACAAGAGCAATTATCATATATAAAGCAATCAGTAAAAAAAATTGAAACACTTCGGTATTTTATAGAATTTGCTCGCGATTACGAGTGGGTAGAATGGTTAGAGGCAGAAGGGAAACTCCAAAATTTATTTTTGCTTTCCGCTATCAATAATGAAGAGGATGAATTGTTGGCTGAGTGGCTCGTCAAACAATTTCTTTTTAGTCATCAAAAAGAATTATTTCAGCTTATTTATAAAAATCACTCGAAAGTTTCTCCTTTGTTATGGCGAACCATTTGTACGTATTTAAACGAAACAAAAGAGCCAATTGAACCGCTATTATTCGCAAAATGGACATTACTTTTATTAGAAACAGCAGAAAAAAATAGCAGCTCTATAGAATTGGTTTCATATTTGTTACATAAATGTTCCTTTCCTGAACATAAAGAAATTTTCGTATTATTGTTGGCGTTTATTTTGGATGGGAAAATTAAATTAAAACGTGTCAGAAGATGGGAACACGATATGCGAGATTCAATTGAATTAGAGGAGACAAGTCGTTTACCAGTTCCCGTATATTCGTTTGTACAAAGAATTTGGGATGAAAGAATGAAGCCGCATATCGCGTATTTTGCCGATCCAATAATGGTCATGGGGTTAGAGAAAATCCAAATGTTATTTTTAAGACAGGCTGCACTGCAGAAAAAAGACGGTGTGACATATAATACAGTCGAATTTTCCGACCATGATTTACAGCCAAAAGATTTTACATTTTTAATTCGTATTGTAAAAGAATGTCTCACTTATTTATGTGAAAATAATAAGAGAAAGGCAAACTATTATATCGCTCAAATGATCGAAACAGATAGTATATTACAAAAGCGAATTGCGATAGCTGCGATGAGTAAAAATTCATTTGTAACTGACGATGAAAAAATCAAATGGCTGTTAGAACAAAAGTTACTCTTACATGTTACATATAGACATGAAGTATTTAAATTTTTAAAGAAGCATTATCTATTTGCTTCGGAGCAAAGAAAGCAAGAGGTGTTACAAAAGGTTATGAAACACCTTGTTAATGAGAGAGCTTTTGATGCTTGTCTTGTTATGGATTTGCTTTATACATGTGATCCAAATAGTAATTGTACAGTACAAGTATATAAAAAAATGAAACAAAAGCACCCTCATTTTTCCCCAGAACGTTACGGTGAAAAGCCAGTAGAGGATGCCGTGCAAAGTATTACATGTAACGTAACGGCCGATGGGCTATTACAGTTGAAAGACCATGAAATGATGAAACAGGTAAGGCTCTTTTCTCATGATGGTATTTTTGAACAACGTCATTTTTTAGAAATGTTATCAAAAGCATGTAAATTGAATACAGAATGGAGTATTTCGCTTGCATATCAATTAGTAGGGGAAGATAAGGTAAGCAATGAAGTATGGTTTGTGTGTATTAGGGCATGGAGAAATAATCGTAAGCTTACAAATCAACAAATACAAAAAATCATTCCGCTCTTGCAACAATTTGTAAGAAATACGTCTTTCCATTGGTTAATTAGCAGTTTTCTTTATGAAATCAGCAATCGATTAGAAGAATTTCAAGAGGATAGTATACGTGTTGTGAAGCGCTTTGCCTTTTCTTTATTTCCTCAAGTAATGAAAAGTGATCCGAATTTCAAGATAGAAGAGCATGATTTTTATAATGAGTCTATTCAACACCCTATTGGAAAGATGACATCAGTATTATTAAAGCTACTAGCATATGACCACTTATACGACCGAAATATTCACGAATACTTGTTTTTATTTGAAGAACAAATGAGAGTATTTTCACAGAGTACAAATGTCATGTTTGCACGATTAACTGCAGATATAACATTTTTATATCATATTGAGAAACAATGGTGTAGAAAAAATCTGTTACCATATCTCGATTTAAAAAAACAAGAAAAAGCAATAAAATATGCATGGGCAGGACTTTGCTATACACAAATAAATTTACCGTTATTTACAGAGATAAGGCGATATATTAAATATGCAGTCGAACATTTATATTTGTTGCATCCACATACAAAAGAAGTATTTTTAAAGTGGCTCAGCTTTGTATTTATTAAATGTGTATTATATTGGAATCAGCGAGCAGATTGGTTATATCCACTTTTTATACAGGAAACAGAAAATGAAAAAATTAAGTTTATGGAACATTTATGTTATTATGTGAAAACATTAAGTGCGAGAGAACAACATAAATTTTGGACAGCTTGGTTAGCTGGATTTTTAATTGAACGTCCAAAAATGAGTTCTATAACTGGTAGGGAATATGTCATGTTTTTACGTTTTGTATTATGTATGGATGAAGTTGCAGAAAAAGGGTTACAAACAATTCTTAGTCATTTCTCGTCACCATCAGTATGTTACGATCAAGCAGAAATGAAACAACTACTTTTGGATATCTTGGAAAAGAAAAAGAACATACAATATCATGTAGAAGCCTATGGCGAGTTGTTTTTTTCGTTATTACAACACCTGCATGAGGCAAATTCTTTTGAAAGTGAAATCATTGAGATTAAACAATTACTAACAGAGTACCAGGTAGAAAATGACTTACTAATATCTATTCAAAACGAAATGATTCGTATTGGGATTGTAATCGCAAATGGATAAGGATAATTATAGGGAAAGAGTGGATTTTTTAAAAATAAAATAAAAAGGTGTTGACAGTATTTAAAAAAGCATTCTATAATACGAATCATAACTTATTCAATTTCAAAAACATTTGAATAAACAAAGTGCAATGAAGGGATCACAGTAGTGAGGATCTTACTGTAACAGAGAGCTGATGGTTGGTGTGAATCAGTACAGGGATAATCATGAATTACAGTCTTGGAGCATCTTTTTCGTAGTAAAGATATATGTTCTTTATGAAGGAAAAGCGGTCAAATGATCGTTAACAGTGAAGAGAGGTAGACGAAATAAGTTTACAACTAGGGTGGTACCGCGATAAATATCGTCCCTACTGATTGGATCAGTAGGGACTTTTTGTATTTTTGTGGTCCAACTTGAAAATGGAATATTACATGCGATGAAAGGAAAAGGAGTAGTAGTTGTTTCCCTGTAACAGAGAGCTGGTGGTTGGTGTGAACCAGTACAAAGACAAGTGCGAATTACAGTCCTGGAGCATCTTTTTCGTAGTAAAGATAATAGTCTTTATGAAGGGAAAGACGGTCAAATGATCGTTAACAGTGAAGAGAGGTAGACGAAATAAGTCTGCAACTAGGGTGGTACCGCGATAAATATCGTCCCTACTGAGTAGATCAGTAGGGATTTTTTGTACACAGAAAAGGCGGTAACGATCCCATAATAAGTTTGTATAACTCATTGATTCAGAAAATAGGGAATTTTTATTCTCTTACTATACTTTTAAAACATTAGAGGAGGACTTTAAAATGGCAAATCATGAATTAGAACAATTACGTAAACAGGTGGATAAAATCAATTTACAGTTACTAGAACTATTAAATGAAAGAGGTAAAATTGTTCAAAAGATTGGAGAACAAAAACAAGTGCAAGGTACGAAACGTTTTGACCCAGTTCGTGAGCGCGAAGTACTGGATATGATCGCGGAACATAATGAAGGACCATTCGAAACTTCAACAGTTCAGCACATTTTCAAAACGATTTTCAAAGCGAGCTTAGAATTGCAAGAAGATGACAACCGTAAAGCATTACTTGTTTCACGTAAAAAGAAAAAAGAAAATACAATCGTTGATGTAAAAGGTGAATTATTAGGAAATGGAACGCAAACATTCATCATGGGTCCATGTGCGGTAGAAAGCCTAGAGCAAGTTCGCCAAGTTGGGCAAGCGATGAAAGAACAAGGATTAAAATTAATGCGCGGCGGTGCTTTCAAACCGAGAACATCACCATACGATTTCCAAGGATTAGGGGTTGAAGGCTTACAAATTTTACGTCAAGTAGCTGATGAATTCGACTTAGCGATTATCAGTGAAATCTTAAATCCAAACGATGTAGAAATGGCCCTTGATTACGTTGATGTCATTCAAGTTGGGGCACGAAACATGCAAAACTTCGATTTATTAAGAGCTGTAGGTAAAGTAAATAAACCTGTATTATTAAAACGTGGTTTAGCAGCGACAATTGACGAGTTCATCAATGCAGCTGAATACATCATCGCGCAAGGAAATGATCAAATTATACTATGTGAGCGCGGTATCCGCACATACGAAAGAGCGACGCGTAATACATTAGATATTTCAGCCGTACCAATTTTAAAGAAAGAAACACATTTACCAGTTGTTGTGGACGTAACACATTCTACAGGGCGCAGAGATTTATTATTGCCAACTGCAAAAGCAGCACTAGCAATCGGAGCAGACGCAGTCATGGCAGAAGTACATCCGGACCCAGCAGTTGCATTATCTGATTCTGCACAGCAAATGGATATTCCGGAGTTCCATAAATTCATGGAAGAGTTAAAAGGATTCAAAAATAAATTATCTTAATTTCATATTAAATATGCGTAGAAAGGGAAACAGTAGTGCTTATCTCCCTGTTTATAGAGAGCTGATGGATGGTGAGAATCAGTACAAAGATAAGCATGAATTACAGCCCTAGAGCATCTTTTTCGTAGTAAAGATAATAGTCTTTATGAAGGGAAAGACGGTCTCATAGATCGTTAAAAATGATAAGAGGTAGACGAAAAATAGTCTACAATTAGGGTGGTACCGCGATAATAATCGTCCCTACTGAGCGCTCAGTAGGGACTTTTTTGTACAAAAAAATAATAAAGGGGTAAGAGAAATGAGATATATTACAGCCGGAGAATCACATGGTCCGCAGTTAACTGTTATTTTGGAAGGTGTACCTGCAGGACTATCGTTACAAGCAGAACATATTAATAAGGAATTACTAAGAAGACAAAAAGGGCATGGTCGCGGGAGACGCATGCAAATTGAAACAGATACAGTAGAAATTGTAAGTGGTGTGCGCCACGGAATGACACTTGGTTCACCAATTACATTAATCGTAAAAAATGATGATTTTAAACATTGGACGAAAGTAATGGGAGCTGAACCGATTTCGGAGCAAGAAAGTAAAGAAATGAAACGCACGATTACAAAACCACGTCCAGGACATGCAGATTTAAACGGTGCAATTAAATATGGTCACCGTGATATACGAAATGTTTTAGAACGTTCTTCTGCACGGGAGACAACTGTAAGAGTAGCTGCTGGCGCGGTTGCAAAACAAATTTTAAAAGAATTAGGTGTACAAATTGCAGGGCATGTTCTTGAAATTGGCGGGATAAAAGCAAATCGTGTAGGCCAATTGCCAATAGAAGAGATCCAAACAATTACAGAAAATTCACCTGTTCGTTGTCTAGATAAAGAAGTAGAGCAAAAAATGATGGATGCAATTGATACTGCGAAAAGCAGTGGAGATTCAATTGGTGGAATTGTAGAAGTAATGGCAGAAGGGATGCCAATCGGCGTTGGGAGTTATGTACATTATGACCGAAAATTAGATGCAAAACTTGCAGGAGCAATTATGAGTATTAATGCTTTTAAAGGCGCTGAAATTGGAATTGGGTTTGAGGCGGCAAGGCAGCCTGGAAGTTCGGTACATGATGAAATCATATGGGATGAAGGAAAAGGATATGCAAGAAAAACAAATAACGCAGGTGGATTAGAAGGTGGTATGACAACAGGAATGCCAATTGTTGTAAGAGGTGTTATGAAGCCAATTCCTACATTATATAAACCACTTGCAAGTGTAGATATTGATACGAAAGAAGCATTCCAAGCAAGTATTGAACGATCTGATAGCTGTGCAGTTCCAGCAGCAAGTGTTGTTGCAGAGGCTGTTGTTGCATGGGAGCTTGCTGATGCATTAGTTGAACAATTCGGAAAAGATCGCATGGAATTAATCGAACAAAATATTATGCAGCATAACAAGTATGCAAAAGAATTTTAAAAAGGATGGATACAGATGAAGGTAAAAGAGCAATTATCATCATTACAGCCATATAAACCCGGTAAATCAGCACAGCAAATGAAAGAAGTATATGGCGATCATTCATTTGTAAAATTAGCATCAAATGAAAATCCATTTGGTTGTTCACCGCGCGTTATGGAAGAATTACAAAAAGCGTGGCATGAACATGCCTTATATCCTGATGGAGGAGCTGTAGAACTTCGCCAATCAATTGCAGAAAAACTACAAGTTCAAAAGGATCAAATTATATGTGGAAGTGGACTCGATGAAGTCATTCAAATTATAAGCCGTACAGTGCTTTGCGTAGGCGATAATATTGTAACAGCAGGAGAAACTTTCCCGCAATATCGTCATCATGCAGTGATTGAAGGTTGCGAAGTGAAAGAAATTCCACTGCAAAATGGATCATACAACTTAGAGGAAATTGCAGCAGCAATAGATGAAAAAACAAAAATTGTTTGGATTTGTAATCCGAATAATCCGACGGGCACATATATTGATGAGCGAAGATTAAATGAATTTATAAATAGAGTGCATGACAGTGCGCTAATTGTAATCGATGAAGCGTACTATGAATATGTCACGGCGAAAGACTTTCCAGAAACAATACCGTTATTGAGAAACCATAAAAACCTTCTTATATTACGAACATTTTCTAAAGCATATGGTTTAGCATCATTTCGCGTAGGATATGCAGTTGGGCAGGAAGAATTGATTGAGAAATTAAATGTTGTTCGTTTGCCATTTAATGTTTCTTCACTTGCGCAAAGAGCAGCAACAATCGCTTGTCATGATGCAGAATTCATAAAGGAAGTAGTTCATGTGAATCGAGAAGGATTAGAGCGATATGAAAGCTTTTGTAACGAGAATAAGATACCGTTTTATTCTTCTCAAACAAACTTTATCTTTTTGCCAGTAGATGATGCACAAGAGATTTATGATAAATGTGCACATGCAGGCTTTATTATTCGTCCGTTTCCGAACGGTGTTCGCATTACAATTGGGACGAGTGAACAGAATGAGGGAGTGATTTCAGTGTTAAAACAGCACTTTATAAATAGAAAAAATAAGTTTCGAGATGAGACAAATGTGTAAAAAAGTTTTATTAATTGGTACAGGGTTAATTGGTGGTTCTCTCGCATTAGCGATTAGAAGAGAACATGAAGTGATGATTACTGGCTATGATATTCATAGTGAACAAGTGGAGCGTGCGAAAGAACTTCACGTAATTGATGAAATTGCAAGAGATTTACAAACTGCTTGTGAGGAGGCAGAATTAATCATTTTTGCTTCCCCAGTTGAAGAAACAACAAAGTTACTGCGTCAGCTTTCATTATATGACTTACGTGAAGATGTAATTGTTACAGATGTAGGAAGTACAAAAGGGAAAATCATGAATGAAGCAGAAGCTTTATTACCAGAAGGAATCTCTTTCATTGGGGGTCATCCGATGGCAGGTTCGCACAAAACCGGAGTTGAAAGTGCAAAAGCACACTTGTTTGAAAATGCATTTTACATTTTAACACCATTGAGTTATGTGGCAAATCATCGAGTGGAACAACTAAAAGAATGGTTAAGAGGAACAGGTTCTCATTTTCTTGTATTGAATACGGAAGAACATGATTATGTAACAGGAATTGTAAGTCATTTTCCGCATTTAATTGCCGCGGGCCTAGTGAAACAAGTTGAAAAGCATGCAGGGGATAATCCACTCATTCATCAACTTGCTGCTGGTGGATTCAAAGATATTACACGGATTGCATCAAGTAGTCCTAAAATGTGGAGTGATATTGTAAAACAAAATCGAAATCATTTATTACAGCTACTAGAAGAGTGGATATTAGAAATGAAAGAGTTACACAAAACGGTTGCTAATGGCGATGCGGATGAGCTGCAGAACTATTTTGCAAACGCCAAAGAATACCGTGATTCTTTACCAGTTCGTAAAAGCGGAGCAATTCCAGCTTATCATGACTTATATGTCGACGTTTTAGATAAAGTAGGGGCATTGGCTCATATTACGAGTATTTTAGCTCATAAAGAAATTAGTATTACAAATCTGCAAATTATAGAAGCACGTGAAGGATTACTTGGTGTGCTTCGCATTAGTTTCCAAAGAGAAGAGGATCGTCAAAAAGCAACGGTCGCACTACAAAAAGAAGAATTTCAAACATATGAAACAATGTAATAAGGAGGGGGCTGAAAGATGAAAGAACAAGTTATACAAACTGTAAAAAACGGATTAAAAGGTACTATTACAATCCCTGGAGATAAATCTATCTCACACCGTGCCGTTATGTTTGGAGCAATTGCGCAAGGGAAAACAACAATTAAAGGTTTTCTGCCTGGTGCAGATTGTTTAAGTACAATTTCTTGTTTTAGAGAAATGGGAGTAGAAATTTCACAAAATAGTGATGAGGTAGTTGTCATTGGAAAAGGATTAGAAGGGTTACAAGAACCTAAAAATATTTTAGATGTTGGTAATTCAGGTACAACGATTCGGTTAATGTCTGGGATACTTGCAAATACGCCTTTCCATTCCTGTATCCAAGGGGATTCGTCAATTGGAAAAAGACCAATGAAACGTGTAACGAATCCGCTTGGGCTTATGGGAGCAAAAATTGACGGTAGAGAAGAAGGAACATTTACGCCACTTACAATACGAGGTGGAAATTTAAAAGCAATCGACTATACTTCACCTGTAGCAAGCGCACAAGTAAAATCAGCAATTTTACTTGCAGGACTGACCGCAGAAGGTGTAACAACTGTTACAGAACCTCAAATTTCACGAGATCATACAGAAAGGATGCTTGAGGCATTTGGGGTTACGGTAACACGTGAGGGAAAAACAGTGAAGATTGCGGGTGGACAAAAATTAGTAGGGACTGATATACAAGTACCTGGTGATGTTTCTTCAGCAGCATTTTTCTTAGCCGCAGGAGCCATTGTCCCAAATAGTAAACTTGTACTACAAAATGTTGGAATGAATCCAACTCGTACAGGAATTATCGATGTTCTTACTAAAATGGGTGCTAAATTAGAAATACATCCTATTCATAATGATGCGTCAGAACCAGCTGCGAATATTACGATTGAAACGTCCTCACTTAAAGGAATTGAAATTGGTGGAGATATAATACCAAGACTTATTGATGAAATTCCAATCATTGCGCTTGCAGCAACACAAGCAGAAGGAATTACGGTTATTAAGGATGCACATGAATTGAAAGTAAAAGAAACAAACCGAATCGATACAGTTGTAGCAGAATTAACAAAGCTGGGAGCACATATCGAAGCAACGGATGATGGAATGGTTATTTACGGTAAGTCTTCGTTAAAGGGGAATAAAGTAAATAGTCATGGTGATCACCGAATCGGTATGATGCTTGCGATTGCGGGCTCTATAGCTGAGGGTAAAACAGCACTCGAAGATGCAGAGGCTGTTGGAGTTTCGTATCCTACATTCTTTCAGGAACTGAGCAAACTACAAACAGAATTGGAAAAGGCATAAAGTAAAACGTCTATAACAATAGTAAGGACATTTGTTATAGACGTTTTTGATTAAGTTGCCGGAGATGGAAATCTCGCTCCTTCAAAACGTGTAATGCTATTAAGTAAATTGATTGTACCAGCTACATTAGATATAAAAAACACCTCAACAATATCCTCGCATTTTAACTCAGTTATAGTAGAAACGGATATGATATTTTTTATCTCGATATTTGCTCCAAAGAAATCATTATCAGCAGCCACCTCATGACCATTTACTTGAATACTTATTCTTCCTCTGTAGGCCTCATTGAAATTACTAGGTGCGAAAAGAACACTTGCAGTCAATGAATAAACACCTTTTGTTTCAGGAATGAACATAGATGCAGCGGAGTTAAATTCATTTGCTAAATCAAATTGGATATTAGGGTATAAAACTTTAACTGTAGTATTGGCAGGTACTCGTTGAAGTGTAGACATGTTGATGGCTCTAAACGCTGATGGCCTTGTAGACTCGGAATTTTCTCCTCTAAGACTTCTATTTCTGCTTCGAGAAAGGAAGTCTCTAGTTGCATTCAATCTATTTAATTTATCGTAATAAGAGCTCATAAGTATTTTTCTTCCTTTCTTTAATTATCCTGCTATTTGCGGGCAGTAAGACGCCCACCTCAAGATTCAGAGAGTAACAAGGAAGAGAGGTGGGGGATCAAATGTCCGTAAAGGTTTGATTGATGAGGTTTAATAATCAGTGGGAGATGACGAAAACCCTACTGATTAAAGTTTTATTTTTATATGGTATACAGGGGACATGATAAAAGTGATTAGTAGGTACAGCTTTTTGTTTTATATCAAAATATTTATATATTCCATCGACCTTTCTAATTTTTTTGATAGGATTTTATCTGTATGAGTACGAATGTAATAAAGGGAATAGGAGGAGATATTTATGAAAGTAGTTGAATTAGCAAAGCACCAATATAGAGAAGCGATTGCCTTATCTGAATATGCCTTTCAATATAAAGTGCCAGAAGATCAAATTGAAAAGCGCCTTACACTAATGAAAGAACACCACCAATTGTTTGGAATTTTGGAAGGGGATCAACTCGCAGCGAAATTGCATCTTCTTCCTCTAGAAATAAATATTGGTGATGAAATTTTTAAAATGGGTGGAATTGCAGGGGTAGCGACATACCCAGAGTATAGACGGAGTGGACATGTAAAAGAACTACTAAAGCATGTGCTACAAAAAATGAAACAAGATGGATTTAGCGTATCTATGTTACATCCATTTGCAGTTTCATTTTACAGAAAGTATGGATGGGAACTATTTGCAAACCGTTTAATCTGTTCAATGACGAAGAATGATTTAGTGATGCAAAACCACGTAAAAGGGAATATAAGACGTTTTAACAAAGATAATCATCCAAATGAAATTGAGGCAATATATGAAACGTTTGCGAAACGTTTTGCGGGGATGCTAATCCGAAGTAAAGATTGGTGGATTCATGCACTTTATCATGATTTAACAGTAGCTGTTTATTATAATGAAGAAAATGAAGCTACTGGTTATATGTTTTACAAAATAAATGATTCAAAAATGACAGTAGAAGAATTTGTTCCGCTAAATAACGAAGCTAGAAATGGACTTTGGAATTTTATTTGTCAACATGACTCCATGATAAAAGAACTTAAGATGATACTAAGTGAAACAGAGCCATTACTTTATACTTTACAAGAGCCTCGGGTAAAGGTTGAAGTTACTCCCTATTTTATGGCTCGAATTGTAGACGTGAAGCAGTTTTTAAATCAATATTCATTGGTTTGGAGTAACCAACAAAATGAAATCATTTTACATATTTCTGATTCATTTGCACCATGGAATAATGTGACGGTTCAATTACAGAACAAAGAAATAGTAATTATGAATAAAGAAGAAACAGAAAAACAAAACAGTGGAGGAATTCATTTAAATATAAATGATTTATCAGCAATGGTATTCGGATATAAGCGCCCGCTAGAGCTATACGAAATTGGCACTCTTTCAGGAACAGAGGAAGAAGTAAAAGAGCTTGAACATTTGATACCATTACATAGGCCATTTCTTTATGATTTCTTTTAAGTGCTTTTATTTTGTTGAAATATAGCTTGATTATTTTGGGGATTAGAATAGAAATTTTCGGTTGTTGAAATAGAAAGATGATTAGATATACCTTTAGATGGCTAAATATGTTATAGTAAGTGAAGTATGCATATAAAAGTATCAAAATTGGAGGAACCACATGATTACAGTTAGTAACGTAGGATTGCGCTTTGCGGACAGAAAATTATTTGAAGATGTTAACATAAAATTCACACCAGGTAACTGCTACGGTTTAATCGGAGCAAACGGTGCTGGTAAATCAACATTTCTAAAGATTTTATCTGGAGAAATTGACCCATCAACAGGCGATGTACATATTACGCCGGGTGAGCGTTTAGCAGTATTAAAACAGAACCACTTCGAATATGAAGAGTTTCCTGTATTAGAAACAGTAATTATGGGTCACACACGTCTTTACAAAGTAATGCAAGAAAAAAATGCGATTTACATGAAAGAGGATTTCAGTGATGAAGACGGTATGCGCGCGGCAGAACTTGAAGGTGAGTTTGCTGAGCTAAACGGTTGGGAAGCTGAATCTGAAGCTGCAATCCTTTTAAAAGGATTAGGCATTGGAGAAGATCTTCATGATAAAAAGATGTCTGAGTTAACAGGGGCAGAGAAAGTAAAAGTATTACTTGCTCAAGCATTATTCGGTCAACCTGACATTCTATTATTAGATGAGCCTACCAACCACTTAGACTTAAAAGCGATTCAATGGTTAGAGAACTTCTTAATGAACTTTGAAAATACTGTTATCGTTGTATCCCATGACCGTCACTTCTTAAATAAAGTATGTACGCACATGGCGGATCTTGATTTCGGTAAAATTCAATTATATGTTGGTAACTATGACTTCTGGTATGAATCAAGCCAATTAGCACTAAAACTAACACAAGATGCAAATAAGAAAAAAGAAGAGAAAGTAAAAGAGTTGCAAAACTTCATCGCACGTTTTAGTTCAAACGCATCTAAAGCGAAGCAAGCGACTTCTCGTAAAAAATTATTAGATAAAATTACATTAGATGATATTAAACCATCATCACGCCGTTATCCATTCGTCGGCTTCACACCAGAGCGTGAGGTAGGGAATGATTTATTAACTGTTGAAGGTCTTTCAAAAACGATTGATGGAGAAAAGGTATTAGATAATGTGTACTTTACTTTAAATAAAGGTGATAAAGTTGCATTTATCGGGCGTAATGATATTGCGATGACAACATTATTTAAAATTCTTATGGGTGAAATGGAGCCAGATAGTGGTTCATTTAAGTGGGGCGTTACAACATCTCAAGCTTACTTCCCAAGAGACAACTCTAAGTACTTCGAGAACAGTGAATATAACTTAGTTGAATGGTTACGTCAGTTCTCCCCACAAGATGAAACAGAAAGCTTCTTACGTGGTTTCTTAGGTCGTATGCTCTTCTCAGGTGAAGAAGTAAAGAAAAATGTTTCTGTATTGTCAGGTGGAGAAAAAGTTCGTTGTATGCTTTCTAAAATGATGTTAAGCGGAGCAAACGTATTAACACTTGATGATCCAACGAACCACTTAGACCTTGAGTCTATTACAGCATTAAATAACGGTTTAATCGCATTTAAAGGAACATTGCTATTTACATCTCATGACCATCAGTTCGTACAAACAATTGCAAACCGTATTATCGAAGTTACGCCAAATGGTGTAATCGATAAAGAAGCAACATACGATGAGTTCTTAGAAAATGAAGAACTTCAAAAACAAGTAGATGCAATGTATCAAGGAAAATAATATATTTGATAAACCCCTTGCTCTAGGATTGAAGAGCAAGGGGTTTATTTTTTGTAAATATTCAATTGTAGGTACTATTTTGTTAACATGAATAAATTAGTAACAACAAATCCAATTGGTAATTTTGGAAATAAGAATGTTTGCGAAGTAGAGTATAAAGGTTTATAGTAATTGTGTCTTGTTACACGGAGGGTTAACGGTGAAAAATGTTACAAATGTATTTCATTAAATATATATCTAGGTCAACATATCTCATAAGAAATAGTTGAATAAATAAAAGCTTCAACTTATAATTACTAATATTCTTCACATGGTTAAAGAGTTTAGAAGGCTATTTGGAGAAGACATATTGAAAAAGAGAGAAAGACTTATAAAAAATAAGCCTTGGATGATTAAAAGAGGTGGAGAGATGAAACAATTATTGTTAAAGAGCAGACGTGTTTTAAGTAATCATTTTGGTTTTTTCATATTTGCGGTTGTGTTATTCTGGTTGAAAACATATGCAGCATATGTGACAGAATTTAACTTGGGAATATCGAATACAATCCAAAAGTTCTTGCTATTTTTCAACCCGTTAAGCTCAGCTGTCCTATTTTTAGGACTTGCATTATTTGCAAAAGGAAAACGATCTTATATTTGGCTAATTATTATTAATTTGTTAATGACAGCTCTGTTATACGCAAACGTAGTGTATTACCGCTTTTTTAGCGATTTTATTACGTTCCCGACATTAACACAAACAAATAACTTTGGAGATTTAGGTGGAAGTATTTTTGCATTATTACAACCGTATGACCCACTGTATTTCTTAGATACAATTATTTTACTTGCGTTAGTAATAACAAAGGTTGCTAATCCAAAACCAATTCGTGTTGCAAAATATAAATTGTCCCTTGTATTTATCTCAGCAATTTTAATTTTCAGTGTTAATTTAGGTTTAGCGGAATCTGATCGTCCTGAATTACTGACAAGAACATTTGACAGAAACTACATTGTAAAATATTTAGGCGCATACAACTATACAATTTATGATGGTATTCAAAGCATGAAAGCAACAACAGAACGAGCGTTAGCTGATGGAGATAGTATGACAGGTGTTCGAAACTATATCACATCAAACTATGCAAGCCCAAACCCAGATTATTTTGGTAAGGGAAAAGGTATGAACGTCATCTACATTCACTTAGAATCGTTCCAAAATTTCTTGATTGATTACAAATTGAATGGGCAAGAAGTTACACCATTTTTAAATTCATTCACGAAAGATGCGAACACGTTGTATTTTGATAATTTCTTCCATCAAACTGGACAAGGTAAAACATCTGATGCGGAGTTTATGTTAGAAAACTCAATGTTTGGATTACCACAAGGTTCTGTATTTACAACGAAATCTCATAATACGTATCAAGCGGCACCAGCTATTTTAGGGCAACAAGGGTACACATCTGCAGTATTCCACGGAAACTATAAAACATTCTGGAATCGCGATGATGTTTATAAATCATTTGGTTTTAATAAATTCTTTGATGCGACATATTATGATATGAATGATAATGATGTTGTAAACTATGGCTTGAAAGATAAACCGTTCTTTAATGAATCAATTCCATTGTTACAAACATTAAAGCAACCGTTCTATGCGAAATTTATTACGTTATCAAATCATTTCCCTTATCCAATCGATAAGCAAGAAGCAACGATTGAACCAGCAAAAACAGGTGATTCATCTGTAGATACGTATTTCCAAACAGCACGTTATTTAGATGAAGCTGTAAAAAGTTTTATGGATTACTTGAAACAGTCTGGTTTATATGATAACTCTATTATTGTTATGTATGGAGATCATTACGGTATTTCAGATAACCATAATGCCGCAATGTCACAAATAATGGGTAAAGAAATGAATTCATTTGAAAATGCACAATTGCAACGCGTACCATTAATTATTCGCGTACCAGGTATGCAGGGGGGAGTTCAGCATCAATATGGTGGAGAAATTGATGTACTTCCAACGTTACTACATTTACTAGGTACGGATACAAAGAATTATATCCAATTTGGTACGGATTTATTATCGCCAGAGCATAAACAAGTTGTTGCATTCCGTAACGGTAACTACGTAAGTCCGGCCGTTACTGCACTGAACGGAAAGTATTATGATACAAATACAGGAAAACCAGTAGAAATGACGGATGAGATTAAACAAAATGAACAAATGGTTGAGCAGAAACTTAAATTTTCTGATCAAGTAGTAAATGGAGATTTATTACGATTCTATACACCGGAAGGATTTACACCAGTAGATCGTTCGAAATATAATTATAATCATCTTGATAAAAATAAAACGAAAGTAAAAACTACGCAAGAAGGTTAAACGAATAAATTAACGTTAGTCTCCTTATAAGGATAAATATCCTTGTGAGGAGACTTTTTTATTTTGGAAACATACAGTAATTTCACATACCGTATTGATAGAGTATAATAAATGTATCAAAAGAGTACAATTATTGCACAATGCAGGAACAAAAATTTGGACTTAATTTTATGGGTGAAACAAGATACTATATTAGTAGAAAGTGATTGAAACAATCTAATTGCAAAATTAATAACCTCTATTTTCTAAACGGATAAAAAGAAAAAAAAGACTTGATTTTCCTATCACAGAAATCAAGTCTTTTCTATTACATACGCTTATCGTGCCAGAAGTTTAATGGGAAATGTTCATCTTCTTGATAACTTTCCAGTTCATAACCTTTTTCTTTTAGACCTTTAATGATCCCAGGGACTGCTTTTACTGATTGTGGGTGAATATCGTGCATTAACACGACTTCTGTCGGATTTGTAGCACCAGCAAGAACATTTTGGACAATTTGTGCTGAGGCAGCATCGACTGGCATTTTATTATATTTCCAGTCTAAAGAGTCAATTGTCCAGTCCCAAACTTTCAAGCCATTTTCAACAACTTTATTGCGGAGCGCTTCATTTAATCCTGGCATTGATCCGTAAGATGGACGAGTTAATATAGGTGATTTTCCGATAACCCCAGCGATTAAGCTTTGATCTTCTTTCATTTCATCTACATAATGTCCCTCTGTATAAAGCTTTTTGTAGTTATGTGTCATGCTGTGCATGCCAACATAATGTCCTTCATCAAATTCACGTTTTACAAGATCAGGAAATGCTTTAACATTTGCTCCAATAAGGAAAAATGTAGCTTTCGCATCTTCTTTTTTTAGCATTTCTAGAAGCTCAGCAGTGTATTTACCAGGACCATCATCAAATGTTAAGTAAGCGACTTTTCTAACTTGCCCGTTATATTGCTTTGGAGCTTCTTTTGGGGTTAGAGCAGTTTGAATTTCACTTACAAGTTGAACGGATTTTGTTTCATCTTCCGTACTTGCTAAAGCAATATTAGTTGATCCATAAACAGCTTCGTATAAAAATAATACCCCGACGCAAATCAACAATGCTCTCTTTACTAAGGTTGTCATCCTAATTCTATTGTGCATAATTCTCCTTCTCTCTATAATAGTTCTACTCTACTATATTAGCAATTTTAGGTAGGTAAATGCAAAAAAAGATTGTTACAAGTACAAAAATTTGTAAAAAAGATGTAAGATTTTGTTGTTTTTACTGCGAGAATTATTCTTGTTTAGCAGGTTTTTTAAAATAAAAAAAGAAATGGATAATAACAATAATTCATTAATTTTAGAATCTAGATTTCATAATTTTACATATGCATTTAAAAAATGAAAAAGGTGTGATAAAAGTGAAAAAAATAGCTTGTTTACATGCTCATCATTCAAATATTGCATACATAGAAAGTGTATTTGTATCACTTGAGGTGGAATTGCTACATTTTGTAGATCCCATATTGTCGAAGAGGATGGAAAGTGAAAAGGGATTTGGAAGGACACAAGCTCAAAGCAAGTTGAAAGATCAGTTGAAATGGATATCAGAAGGTGATATAGACGCAGTTTTAATTACTTGTACAAATTATATCACGCTAATACAGGAGGAAGAGTTTTCAATTGCAAAACCGATATTGAAAATTGATGAACCATTCTTTGAAATGCTTTGTAATATTCAAGGGCCGCAAACAATATTATTTACAAATCCTAGTACTGCCCCTGGGACGGTAGAACGTCTGAATCGATATGCACAGCAAAGACAGAAATCTATAGATATTAAACCAATGATTATAAAAGATACTTTTGAATTAATTATGCAAGGACGTAAAGAAGAATATGATGATAGAGTGAGTAAATATATATATCAGATAATGAAAGATGAAAATCAAGCTGTTTCGGTTGCTCAATTATCAATGGTAGATGCTGCTAGAAAAATTGAGAATAGATTAAATAAAGTAATTGTTAATCCACTAGATGCTTTGGTTGAATACAGTATAGATCAATTGAAATTAAAGAAAAGATTTCTTCGTTAATTAGGAAAGGTGTTTCATTGAATCATTTCATAAAAAAGTACATGTAAATGATTCTTGCTTTTTAAGTATAAATAATTTCACATACCGTATTTAAAAATAAAAACTAGGAAAATGATAAATAATGTCGAATATATCGTAAGTGCTTATTTAAGGCAAGGAGAAATAATATAAAAAAGAAGCAATAGATAGCGCTCTTATTGCGATTGGAATTTGGAATAATAAACTGGAGCAAATCGCAATCGCAGTTGCACGCATGGTGCTACTTCATGTAAGACACCTGAAGCGGAGGCATATATTAAAAAAGCATACGATAGAGAAATAAACAAAGAAAATGAAAGTAGGAGAACCGCATGAAAGCAATTGAAGCTGCACAAAAAATAATTGAATCTCAATTTCTAAATTGTGATGTTGCTTTATTAGGAGGAAGTGTTGCAAGGGGAGAAGAAACAAAAACATCGGATCTTGATATTGTAATCATTGATAGCAATCTATCAAAGTGTTATCGCGAATCTTTTATGAGCAATGGGTGGCCAGTTGAAGTGTTTGTACATAACTTTACAACATATAAAGAATATTTTAAAAGTGATTGTAAGCGTGGAAAACCTACTTTACCACAATTAGTTTCAGAGGGAATCATTTTAAAAGGGGAGTTAGAAACTGTAACAAGTTTAAAACAGGAAGCGCAGCAATTAATAGATCAAGGTCCTGAAAAGTGGTCAGAAGGGCTTATCAGACAGAAACGGTACTTTCTTACGGATGCATTAGACGATTTTATTGGGGCAACAAAGAGGGATGAAGAATTGTTTATTGCGAACCTTCTTGCAGATTTAGTTCATGAATTTGTACTTAGAGTAAACGGGCAATGGGTTGGGAATTCTAAATGGTTTATTCGAGTGTTAAGAAAATATGATTCATCATTTGCAGAGCAATTTGTTGAAGCTTTTGATCATTTTTATAGAACTGGAGAGAAGAAGAAACTGATTGCTTTTGTCGAGAAAACTTTAGAAAACTATGGAGGCAGGTTGTTTGAGGGATTTTCTGTAGGGAAATAAAAGGGAGATGGAACAATGAATATACCAGTTATTCAATTAAGGGAACTTACATTAGACGATGTAGAAGATCGATATCAATGGTCATTGGATAAAAAAGTAACAAAATTTTTAGTTGTACCAGACCAATACCCACCATTTACGCGTGATGAGACAAAAAAATGGATTGAGATGTGTATGACAAGGGAAAATGGGTATGAACAACGAGCTATCCTTACTGAAGGTGGTGTGCATATCGGCTGGGTTGATCTAAAAAAATTTGATAAAACGAATAAAAATGCCGAATTAGGAATTGCAATTGGGAATAAAGAATATTGGGGACGCGGATATGGGATTGCGGCGCTATATAGCATGTTACAAATTGGATTTTATGAATTCGGTCTAGAGAAAGTGTGGCTACGTGTTGATGCGGATAACATAAAAGCGATAAAAAGTTATAAAAAAGCTGGGTTTGTTTGTGAAGGAATTATGAGAAAAGATAGAGTACGAAATGGAACGTTTATTGATAGATATCGGTTTAGTATATTGAGAGATGAATATAAAAATAATATAAATTTTAAAATTTAAGGTACACAAATTGTCATATTATGGTTTATAATTGAAATTAGTTTTTGTTTTTTATTTTACAAAGGGGAGTGGCATAATTGAGTAGCAAAAAATTTATGGCAATTTGTTGTACAACTATTTTAGCAGCAGGAATTCTAAGTGGTTGTAACTCAAAAAAAACAGAGTCAAAATCAGAGGCACCAAAAGTAAGTGAAGTAGGGGATACAAGTAAATTAGAAGATGTAGAAATGACATTGGAAAGTGCAGAATTTATCTTGCCTGATCAATACGCTAAACCAGAAAATGATCACGTATTAAAAGTAGAAGTGACGGTAAAAAATAAAGGGGATAAATCATTGAATATTGCTTCAAATGATTTCGCTCTATATCATGATGATCAGAAAATGAAACCATATTTTGGAGCAGATGACTACTTTAATGCGGGAGAGCTTGATAAAGGTAAGTCGATTACTGGAAATATATTTTTTGATGTAACAGATGGTGAAAAGTACGAGCTAGTATATAAAAAGTTTGTAGCAGATTCAAAAAAGAATAAAGAGGAAAAAATAACATATAAGATTGATGGTGAAAAACTAGCTGAAAAAGCAAAAGACCTACAAAAACCTGCGGAAGCGTTAAATGCCTACATAAATGCAGCGTTTTATGACAAAGATGTGGACAAGTTAAAAACTTTAACTGGGGAAGATAGTACTCAATTTTCAACTGATTTTGAAAAAGCGTTTAAACAAACAATGGAAAGCGAAATCGGTAAACAAGTGAATGACGATTTATTGAAAAGTTTATTAGGAAAGATAAAGTTAGCTATTCAAAAAAATGTAAAGTATGAAACGAATGTACTTTCAAATAAAAATGGGAAAGCAAAGGTTGAAATAAAAGCAAAACCAATTGATATTAGTGCATTAGAGTCTAAGATGGAAAGTGAAATGATGAACTATGCTTCAACAAATCCAAATGCCACAGATGAACAAATTCTTAATCAGGTATTTGTTATTTATGAAAAATTGTTACAGGAGGTAACAGCTTCTAGTATAGAAGAAAAAGTTGAGGTTGAAATGGAGAAGCATGGTAAAAACCAATGGAAATTAAATCCTACATCTACTGAAGGTATGGATCGTGTTTTTATGAAATAATGTATTAATCAATGAATTACACATATTACTAGAATAGGGTAATCAATTAAAGATGATGTAGAGAGAAAACAAAAATATGGATTAAACCTGCTAATATAGCAGGTTTTTCTTTTTAATTATGAAAGGGTGTTTAAAGATGATTCGAATTTTATATGATCTTGATGCAGTACAATATTGGAATTTACGCTTACAAGCACTACTAATAAATCCAGAAGCATTCGTGACAACTTATGAAGAAGCAATACAACAAGAAAATCCAGTTGAACAGGTTTCTCAAAATTTAAATTCAAAAACTAGTTACACATTTGGTGCTTTTAATGAAGAGAATCAACTACTAGGTGTAGTAACGTTATTAACGGAACAAAAAACAGCATATAAGCATAAGGGGCATCTTGTTGCTATGTATGTAGATCATCAAAGTAGAGGGAAAGGCTTAGCAAAAGGCTTAATTCGAGCGTTAATTGAAAAAGCAAGAGAACTAAAAATAGAGCAAATTAGTTTAGGGGTTGTTTCAGATAATGTAGCAGCAAAAAAACTGTATCAATCAATGGGCTTTACAACGTATGGTATAGAAAAAAAAGCATTAAAAATGAACGGCGTATATCGCGATGACGAACATATGGTTTTATTTCTCTAAAAGAATTTTTAGAAGGGGAAGATGATGTTTAAAAACAAGAAGCGTATTGCTTTGTTTATCGTGTCAATTGTTTTTGTAGCAAGTGCACTGTACCAAGTTATTTGTGCAAATAATTATACAGAAGTACCTGGTAAGATAATTGAAGTTAACAATCATGATATGCACATTTTTACAACAGGAAAACGTGAAGATAAACCAACGATAGTTATGACAGCAGGAAGCGGAACGACTACACCGTATGCAGATTTTTATCCACTGTATAATAAGTTAGAAAAAGAAAATAGAGTAGTTGTGTATGAGCGACCTGGCTACGGATATAGTGAAAAAACAGAGAGAAGTAGGGATATTGATACAGTTGTAAGCGAATTGCATTCATTATTAATAGAGTCTGATGAGAAACCTCCCTTTATATTAGTAGGACATTCAATGGGAGCATTAGAAAGTATTCGGTATGCACAATTATATCCAAATGAAATTGCTGGATTAGTTTTTATCGATGGAATTAGTCCAGAATACGCGCAGAATTTTGAAATGGATATAGGTATGAAAGTTAGTTGGTACACAATGAATATAGCTAAAAATATCGGACTATTGCGTGCATTATCGTTGTTTGGAATCATGGATAATGTATTTATAGATATCCCTAATTTACCGAAAGAATTACAGGAACTTAAAGTTTCGATGGCTCTTAAAAATACAAACAATCGAAATATGAAAGAAGAATTAAATTGGATGAGTAAAAACGGTAAAAAGATAATAGAAAATGGGAATTTAGGAACCCTGCCAGTATTACAATTTTCCGCAACAAATAATGGCTATGAAAATTGGGAGAAAACACAGAATGAACTGTTAAAAATATCTTCACGAACGGAACAGATTATATTTCCAAGTACAAATCATTATATTCATCATGAACAGGCAAATAAGATCAATGAAAAGCTAAAGAGTTGGATGGGAGAATTACAATGAAAGATTTATATTTAGAAAGGGACATGAACCCGCACGTTGCAATATTATATGCTACTATAAGTGACACATTTAAAAGATTAAGAGATCTAGTAGAGCATGTAGGAAAAGAAGAATTATATTACAAAGGGCCCGCTAATGATGAGAATAGCATTCGCCAATTACTTCAGCATTTAGCAGTTGTAGATTTACACTGGGTATATCGCTTGAAAGGTGCGCAGGTTCCATTAGTATTACAAGAAAAATATGGTCCTATGCTTGATGAAAAAGGAGAATTACCTAAAATAACAAAAGGTACTTTGCGGGAGATAATGCAAGACTATCAAGACGTTCAAAATATGTTTTACGATGAATGTATGAAACTAACAGAAGTAGACTTGCTGCGGGAAGTAGATTATGAGAATGGTGAAACTGCTACGATTAGGTGGGGAATATGGCATATAGCTGATCATAATCGGTATCATCAAGCTCATATAAGTCGATTACGGAAATTGTACCAGTATAATTTGAAGTAAATGTATAAAGATACTATTTGTAGTGTGAAATTTATGAATTTTATTTTAAATTAATAGTGTTCTGTTATATAGTAGAAGAAAAACTGTATAAGGGGTTTTAGGATGAAAGCAATTGCAGCGGGGGTATTGGCATCGTTTTTCTTTGCCTTTACATTTATTTTAAACCGAGCGATGGACTTACAAGGGGGAAGCTGGATTTGGAGTGCATCGTTACGATATTACTTTATGGTTCCGCTACTTTTAATTATTGTCATGTATAGGGGAAACTTAAAGCAACTCTTTCAATATATGAAGAGTAATCCAAAAGAGTGGTTGTTATGGAGTATTATTGGTTTTGGTCTTTTTTACGCACCGCTTAGTTTTGCGGGTGCATTTGGACCGGGGTGGCTTGTAGCTTCCACATGGCAAATTACGATTATAGCAGGGATTTTATTAACGCCATTATTTGCAACGAATACACTACATAAAAAAATTCCAATGAAAGAATTGATGATGTCTGCTGTCATCTTATTTGGTGTTATTCTTATGCAAGTAGAACATGCTTCTTCTTTAGGGATTCGTGAAACCGTTTTATGTGTGGTTCCTGTAATCGTTGCAGCATTTGCTTATCCACTTGGAAATCGAAAAATGATGCAAGTATGTAAAGGTGAGTTAGATGTCTTTCAACGAGTTCTTGGAATGACACTAGCAAGTTTACCATTTTGGTTTTTATTATCGGGCTATGAAGTTTCCACAAGTGGGTTACCATCAAGTGACCAAGTTTTTCAATGCTTTATCGTGGCAATTAGTTCAGGTTTAATTGCTACTGTATTATTTTTCTTTGCAACCGATCTTGTAAAGGATGATCCACAAAAATTAGCCACTGTAGAAGCGACACAATCAGGTGAAGTATTATTTGCATTACTAGGAGAATTAATTTGGCTATCTGCTCCGTTTCCATCATCATTATCATGGATTGGAATGAGTTTAGTTGTGGTTGGTATGATATTGCATAGCTATGTTGCCGTGGTTATGAAAAAGGAAGAAAAAATTAGTGCATAAAAAGATGATCAATTTGATCATCTTTTTATGTTGCAAGGGAGAGATTAGTATGTTGAAGGGTGTACAAAGTAGCGCAAATGAGTATATTAGTAAGTTATTGAAATATGCAGTTGGACCCCAGGAAGTAAGTCCACAAAAAGCAATAAGATTCTATGAAGAAAATAGAAATACTACACTATATCAGTATAAGGAACTAGGTTGTATTGGTATGGAATTCTTTGCTGAAAAACAAGCCAGAATATGCCATATAGCAGTTTTACCAGATAATCGCAATAAAGGCGTTGCTTTTGAAATGATAAAGAAAGTGATATACATGCATGAATTAACGTATATAGAAGCAGAAACAGATTGTGAAGCAGTAGAATTTTACAGAAATTGCGGATTTACTATTACAAGTTTGGGAGAGAAGTATCCAGGTGTAGAAAGGTTTCACTGTTATTGGGTGAAATAATAGGAATGTTAATGTGAGAGTGCAGTCTTTATGATGCTATATGCTTGTTTTCATTAACTTTTGTATATACTAACTAAATGATAAAAATAATATGATATTTTAGTTTATGTTACAAAGGAGCATATGAAAATGAATGAGAGGTATTATAAAGGTTTGATTATGAGGCCTATTAAAGAAAGTGAAGTAGATCAGTTTTCAAACTTAATGAAATATGTGTTTCAAGTTTCTAAAAAGATGATTAATGATGAAGAGAAGATGGTACAAAAGAAAAGCCATCAATTAAAACCAGGGACTGCTTTAGGATGGTTTGATAATAATAAATTAATTTCGCAAATTGTTGTTTTACCTTTTCAAGTGAATATTCATGGCGTAATTTATGAAATGGGAGGCGTTACTGGGGTTGGCACATATCCAGAGTATGCAGGGCATGGATTAATGAATTCGCTAATGAAAGAAAGTTTGAAAACGATGAGAGAAAACGGACAATATATTTCGTATTTGTTTCCTTATTCAATTCCTTATTATCGAAAAAAGGGTTGGGAAATTATATCTGATATTATCGAATATCAAATTAAAGATACACAACTTCCAAAGTATCGTGGCAACATTATGGGACGGGTTAGAAGGGTAGGACTGAAGAGTAAAGAAAAAGAAGAAATCTATCATGCGTTTGCAAGAAAAACAAATGGGGCAATGATTCGAAATCCCATTGCGTGGGAAGAGCGATTTCGCGAAGAAACAATTGATTTGCAATTAGCAGTGTACTATACAGATGAGGATTTACCCGAAGGATATTTATTTTATCGTGTCCTTGAGGAGAAATTTTATATAGAAGAAATGATTTACTTAAATGAAGAGGCGAGAAGGGGATTATGGAATTTCATTAGTGCACACTTTTCAATGGTGTATTATGTAAAAGGAAAAACATGCGTTCATGAACCGGTTGCTTTCTTACTTGAAGATAGTGAAATAAAACAAACAATCGCACCGTACTACATGGGAAGGGTTGTTGATGTAGTTGGTTTTTTAAAGCAATATCCATTTAAAGATGCAGAAATAGAAAAATTAGTCTTACATATAGATGATCCTATATTGGAGTGGAATAAAGGAACCTTTATTTTAGAATGGGATGATGAGAAACGGTTACGAATCACATATGAGAAAGAAAAAAATGATATTGATGGGATAACTTTAACGATTCAAACATTAACAACAATGTTATTAAGTTATAAAAGTCCTGCATTTTTATATGACATAGGAAGGATAAAGGGAAGTCCTGATTTAATAGAGGTACTTGAGAATGTAATTCCGGATTCACCACCATGCTTTTTTGATTATTTTTAAAATTATAGTAATTTTAAATAAAAATGCTCCTTTATGCAGTTGATTGATTTATTTTCGACCGCATAGAAGGAGCATTTGTTCTATAAGTTTTATTTTTTGTCTTGTTGTGATGTTGTATTTTCAGTCTGTTTTATTTCAAAAATCTTTTTACCATCTTCATTTACAATGTCCACAGTGTCTCTCAATTTATTAACACCAATATACATAACGGGACTTTTATCTGTACCTTTCTCTTGTTCCACATGTAATACAATAACTGATTTGTTCTTTTTATCTATTACTTCTTTTACTGTGATTTTATCATTCTTATATTTTTCTCCAAAAGCTAAAAATATCATCATTTTTCCTTCGCTTATTCTTTCTGTTGAATAATGAACCATTGTTGGATCTTCTTGTGCTTTTTCATATAGATTTGTTGGGCCGAAGCCACCTTCACCGTATCTAGATTTTTCTAAAACCCAATAATTTTCATAGTCACTTGTAAAAAGAGTACATCCACTTAATCCGATAATCCCTAATATGAAAAAACTCAATATGTATTTTTTCATTGTAGCCCCCATTAATTTGATTAATTTAAACAATTATACCATAAATTAACTTTTTGTTTATTTTTTGTTCCGCTAAGCTCATTGTAACAATACCTGGTATAGCAATGCTGAATACAAATATCCAGTTGAACATATGGTGTCATCTCCCTTGAAAATAGACTAAGAAAGACCTTTTATGTATTTTGACGCTATGCAAGGTTGTGATAGTCCTCCATAATTCTTCTTTTTATAGACTGACTAGTCGGTTTTGTTGCATAATATTTACCATAATAATACAAGTGTATATGGAGCAGTGGTCTAGGATGCAAAAGAAAGTGACAGTAGTACTGGGGATAAATCAGTTTAATATTAAATTTGCTTAAGTCAGTATTAACAAAATTTTTTAGGAGCTCTCTTTGTTGTTTGGATTAAAAATTGAGAAAAATATGATAATATATTGATGAGATTTAAAATTCAATTTGATAGTTTATAAGCGTGAGAGAACTTTATGGGGGAGTAATCATGAAAATCAATGACATAGTAGCGGAAACACACTTACCAAATACAATTGAAACCATATCGAATGATTTACAAGCATTAGGACTTAAAAAAGGAATGACAGTGATTGTTCATTCATCTCTAAGTTCAATTGGCTGGGTATCTGGCGGAGCTGTTGCGGTAGTAGAAGCTTTAATGAATGTAATTACAGAAGAGGGCACAATCATTATGCCAACGCAAACATCAGATTTGTCTGATCCGAAAAACTGGGTAAGGCCACCCGTTCCAGAAAATTGGTGGCAAATTATCCGAGATAACGTCCCAGCGTTTCATCCGGATGTAACCCCAACACGAGCGATGGGAAAAGTTGTAGAGTGTTTCCGTACATATCCAAATGTAAAACGTAGTAATCACCCATTAAATAGTTTTGCTGCTTTGGGGAAAAATGCAGAAGCGATTATATCAGATCATTCACTTTCAATTAGTTTTGGAGAGCACTCACCACTAAAGAAAATATATGATTTAGATGGATATGTATTGTTGATAGGTGTAGGCTATGATTCTAACACATCAGTTCATTTATCTGAAATCCGTACAGGGGCACGTGAGCTAGTGAAAGTTGGAGCGCCAATTATAGAAGATGGTACAAGATTATGGAAAGAATTCGATGAAATGGACTATGATTCTGACTTGTTTGTTGAGATTGGAAAAGAGTTTGAACATACAATCGCTGTAACAATTGGTAAAGTTGGAAATGCAACGTGTAGATTAATGAAACAACGAGAAATTGTTGACTTTGGTGTACAATGGTTTCGTTCGAAAAATAAGTAAGGGATGGTTATGATGAAGGGGAAAAAGATTTTAATTACAAGTGGTGGCTGTTTAGAGAAATGGGATCAAGTACGCGGTCATACAAATTTAGCAAAAGGTACAATTGGGAGAATGCTTGCTGAAGAAGCGATGTCAAAAGGTGCGCATGTCATTTATTTACATGGTTATTTTGCTGAAAAACCGAATCCTATAAACGCTCAATTAGAGTTGCATCCATTCGAAGGTATTATTGATTTACAAGATAAAATGAAAAGTATCATTACACATGAGAAAATCGATGGAGTGATTATGGCCGCTGCTGGGTCAGATTGGATTGTGGAAAAAATCTGTGATCAAGAAGGAAATACGCTTGATATGAATGGAAAGATTTCAAGTGATGTAGCGCCAATTATTCATTTTCAAAAAGCACCTAAAATATTAAAACAAATTAAACAATGGGATCCGGAAACGGTATTAGTCGGATTCAAACTTGAAAGCGATGTCAATGGGGCGGAGCTAATTCAACGTGCAAGTGAAAGAATGGGGCAGGCGAAAGCGAATCTTATGATAGCAAATTCTCCGCATTCGTTATATTCGCATGCAGCTATTCATCATGTAATTGAGGAAGATGGAAATGTTTGTTTATGTGAAGGAAAAGATGAAACAGCGAAAGAGATTGTAAACAGGTTAGAATATTTATGGAATCGCGTAGAAGAGGGGAGCTTGAGTCGTTTATAAAAAGGGAGAGGTGTTCAGGCTTTTTGAAAATGCTGTATTAAATTGGTGTAAGAAACGTGGGATTAATGCAAAACAAGTAATGGCGTTTGGCGATGATTGGAATGATATTGGTTTATTTAAAGAATGCGGTTATCCAATTGCGATGAGCATTACTATTTTCGAGTTGGAAGAATTAGCAATAGAGGTAACGAATAGTAATAAGCAAGATAGTGTAGCACATATTCTGGAACAGATAAGGAATGAACCGTATGGAACAGTTACTAAAGCAAGCGATTCAATTTCGGGATGAAAAGAAATATGAAGAATCAAGAGACATTTTAATTGGTTTAGCGAACTCAACCCAAGATCCAGAAATTTTCTACCAATGTGCATGGACACACGATGCGATGGGACTTGAAACAGAAGCTGTTCCATACTACGAAAAAGCAATTTCCAATGGACTTACTGGGGAGTCACTCTGCGGTGCATACATTGGGCTTGGGAGTACATATCGCTCTATCGGTGAATATGATAAAGCGATTGTTACGTTAGAGGATGGACTTAAACAGTTTCCAGATAATGATGCAATGAAAGTCTTTCTTTCAATAGCGAAATATAACGTAAAAGCGTATGAAGAAGCAATGAAATTATTGATTGAAACTGTTGTAAAACTAGAAAACGTAAAAGAGTATGAAGGGGCTATTTTGTTTTATAAAGATCATTTGCATAAGATTTTCAAATAAAAAGGAGGGAGTGCATGAGTGATTCCATTTCGCGTAAAAGAAGAAATATGTCGATTTGCTTTATAGCTTTAATTGTAATATCAAATTATCTAGCATATACACTTCCTATTGTACCCGCTGTACCGAAGGAGATGGTACTAGGCTCTTTGTTCGATTTTCTTATTGTCATTCCAGTCATTACGTATTTCTTTATCATACGTAAAAGCTATTCGTTAACTTATATATTTCCAGTTGTAATAGCAGGCTATATTGCTGCAAGATTCGTTATTCCAAGCGATTATTTACAGTCGTTTTCTTTTGTTTCTTATATTTTAGTTGCAGGGGAAATTGCTTTTTTATGTTTAGAGCTATTTATATTGTATAAGATTGCGAGAAAACTACCTCAGGTTATTAAGATGTATAAAGAATATAAATTAGAATTTCCAATTTTCTCATATGCAATTGATAAAGCATTCGATGCCGTACTAACAAGAAACGTAGCGGTAAATGTTATTGTATCAGAATGTAAATTACTATACTATGCTTTGTTTTCTTGGCGTACAAAATCTTTAGAAAATAAAAGCACTTTTACATATCATAAAAAAACAGGGGCAATTGCATTTTATATCATGTTAATTCATGCAACATTAATTGAAAGTATTGGATTTCATTATTTACTTCATCAATGGAATCCGGTCTTAGCTTGGATTTTACTCGTTTTAAACATATATGGAATTGTATATTTTATAGCTGAGATACAGGCAATTCGCAAAAACCCATATATCTTGACAGCACAAGAAATTATTATTCAAGTTGGATTAGGTAAGAAAATTGTTGTACCATTTGCTCAAATAGAAGAAATTACATTTTATAAAGGTGATGTATTAACTAAAGAAGAAGAAAAAGAAGTATTTGAAGCAACTATAATGGAATTTATTAAAGAACCAGCTACATTTGAAATAAAGTTAAAAGCACCATTAAAAGCACAATTACTATATGGATTTTCTAAGACAGTGAATCGTGTACATGTAAATGCGGATGATGAGCGAAAATTCTATGAAGCGATTGTTGAAAAATTAGAACAAGATAGATGATGTAAATATAGGTAGAAAGTAGTATCGGGTGATGAAGTACATGTGCAAAAGAAGCTGCTAATTTTGTGAAATTAGCAGCTTCTTTTGATTCAACAGGTAGCGAAGTCTTTTGTGAAATCTATGGTATGGAATTGGATTAGTACGTGGTGGAGCAGGAACTGCACTAGTAGGAGATCCAAATACTGTAGCTGAGAGAATAAAAGGATACGAAGCTTTAGGTATAGATACATTTGTTTTATCAGGATATCCACACTTAGAAGAAGCTTATCAAGTGGCAGAATTATTATTTCCACTCTTGCCTCTATTAAACAATGAGACGAAGCAAAAAGATAAAATTGTTGGAGAAATGATAGCGGACGCATATGCATTAGAAAAATAGAAAGAAAAGAATAAACCAGCAGGCTAGAAGCTTGCTGGTTTTCATCGTAAACGATTAAAAAATATGGTAAAATTAAGAGGTAACTTATGGTATGGTTGGTTGTTCAATTATCACTTCTCCGGATAGAAGGGAGGTGATAATAAGTGAGTGAAATTGCGTTATTACTGCAAGGCGGATTATTTCTCGTTGCATTGTTAACGTTTGTTGTCGTATTGATTGACAAGCTCAAAAAATAACAACCCACCTATGCCAATAGAATGTGGGTTGTCTCGTTTGTAAGAAACAAATAGGATAAATGAACAATCCAATCTGCTAAGTTACATGGACTGGTGTGTAGCCGCACACTAGTCTTTTTTATTTATATACAATTTATAATTGTTTTATGTGATTGTATTGTTCTTTTCATACTCATTATAACATAGTGTCTTTTCATCAAGAAAGGAGACCGTATGTTCTTGTTTTGAATTGTTTTTATTTAACTATGATTAAATACGAGTAGTTTTTGTACTCTTTTGTTTAAATAATTCATCCATGTATTGTTTTAAATTCTCAATATAGAATTCTTGCTTTTCTACATCGTTCACTCCAACAATTGGAGATGGAAGTTGATATTTTTTTCTAGAAAGATGGACAACAATATCAAAAATATCAAATAGACGAATGAAGCAGAATAGACCATCTTTGTCACTTAATAAAATAAAGTAGTGATTATCACTAGTTGTATTAAGGGTATTCCACAATGAGCTTTTACTTAAATCACGAACAATGCTTCGTTCTTTTAATTCGATAAAGTCAACATTAGATATAATAGTAGAAATATCAATCGCATCTGGATCATTAAAGTAACCGTCAATTGTATGTACTGCGAATGTATAAGCCATTTTTAAAATACTCATTTTATATTTACGGTTATCTAAAAGTAATTCACGTTGAATTGAGCTTGCTACTTTCGTTACGCGTTCTTCTTTCCAAATTTCATTATGTAATGAAATATCATGTTTTTTACATAGTTTCATAATTAACTCGTTAGAATAGTATATTTCGTCGTTTGTTTCAACTTCTTCAGTTTCTGCTGCAGCTAATTCTTGACCATATTCATTCGTATAAAGAGGAGAATCAATTTGTTGTTTCATTTGTTCGATTTTATATTGAATTAGTTTATGCCGAATTAATGGTCGATCAACGTTTGTTGTGAGATGTTCATAACAAGTATCACAAATTGAATTTGTAAAATAATATCCACATAAAATCTCTGGGATGACATGCTGTTCACTAAGTTCTTTCGTTTCTTTTCTGCAAATAATACATTGCGTCATTTTTATCACCTTTTACCTACAAATTTGTATGTAATCTCATTGTAGTGTATTTATTAGCATTTTGGAACATTGAAGATGAAAATAGCGTGTAAAATTCACTGATGTTTTGATACAATATAGGGAAGTGCTAGTTTAAAGGAGGCCATTTTTTTGAAATCGAAAGTGCACTTTTGGACATTGGAAGTGCTAATGGTTGTGGGAATTATATTTATTTGCACAAAAATATCATTTTTATTTCAACCCATTGGCATATTTATTTCAACGTTATTTTTCCCAATTTTAATCGCTTTGTTTTTATACTTCATATTTAATCCTGTGTTAGTATTTTTAGAGGCGAAAAAAGTTCCTAGAAATTTAGCGATATTATTGTTATATGTTTTTATCATTACACTAACTGCAGTCTCTATTGGTGTAGTCGTTCCGACGATTTCACAGCAGCTAATGGATTTAGCGAAAAACATGCCAACATATATTAAAGAGGGAAAGGTATACATACAAGAATTATCCCATCATAGGCTATTTGAATGGCTTGCTACACAAGACTATGTTTCAATTGAGACGATTGAAAAAAATGCAATTGAGTATTTAAAAGAAATACCAAACACGATAACGTCGAGTGCAACGGCTTTATTTGGTATTATTACAAACGTTGCATTAGTTGTATTTACAGTACCATTTATCTTGTTTTACATGTTTAAAGATGGTCATGCATTCCCAGGGAAAGCTGTTAGTTTTTTACCAGAATCGTATCGTGAAGAAGGACTTCATATTATAAAAGAAACAGGCGAAACGTTGTCTGCCTATATTCAGGGACAAGCGCTCGTTTGTATATTCGTCGGTGCATTTACATTTATCGGATATGTCATTATTGATTTGCCCTATGCTTTCGTTTTGGGTATTATAGCGGCATTTACAAATATTATCCCGAATTTAGGTCCTTTTATTGGGGCAGCACCAGCTGTAATTGTTGGATTATTTGTATCCCCAGTGCAAGCAGTTTGGGTAATCGTTGTCGTAACCATTGTACAACAATTTGAGAGTAACATTATTTCACCGCGTATTATGAGTTCGAAATTAAATATCCATCCTTTGACGATTATCGTATTAATTTTGGGTGTGGGTAATTTTGCTGGAATTATTGGAATGATTTTGGCAGTACCAGTATACGCTGTGACAAAAACTGTTGTTTCAAACTTGGTGAGATTATTTAAGACAAAAAGAAGTAACCGGAAATAGAAGAAATTTATATGACCCAAGAAAGATTCATCACTTTTAAAGTGGTGGATTTTTTTATTTTTACAGAAGAAATTTATAGTGTGTTAAGGCTTAGTGATGTAATAAATGTAACTATATGATGAAATAACGGATCAAATAATGGTATGGTGCATAGACCACAAAGAACCTGTAAAAAAAGAATATGACCCAAATCAATTTAGATAAGAAATAATGAAGAAGGGAATATAATTTCCCCTTCTTCTAATACAAATAAACTCTTAGAATACATACTTGTTTTGTAGTTTATTTATATAATTTTTATCAATATAATTGCTGTAATACATATACCTTACGAATTTATGGTGGCTAGATACTGAATAAGCTAAGTGGAGTCTACCTCAATTATCCAAATCATTTCTTTACAGCGTGCCATTAACATCTTAATCCTCTCCTCTCATTATATTTAAGTTATATCATTATAGATGCGTATAATATTTACTTCTACGATCTCGGATGTCATCCATAATCTTTTTATATTGCTGTTCTCGCAAAATTTCAGATTCCGATAAACGCTTTTTTCTGAATCGTAATGGTTAAAAAGAAAATATGAAACTTCATAAGTGAATTCCTCCTTTCGTAAAGGAATTATAGGTGACTACAATAAGGGAGTTGACGTTCTTTCACTTCATCCATAGCGTTTTGAATTTGTTTTTCGTGTAACATTTCAAACTCAGAAAATTTGTTTTTGTGAATGGTAATCGTTAAAAAGAATACTCGGAATTTCATCAGGTAATTGCTCCTTTTTATATAAATTTTTAGTACATATGGTTGTAATAAGAAACTTGACGTTCTTTCGTTTTGTCCATCATTTTTTGAATTTGCTGTTCATGTAAAATCTCAGTCTCAGAAAATTTATTTTTGTGAATCGTAATGGTTAAAAAGAATACTCGAAATTTCATCAGATGATTGCTCCTTTTGTAAATTATTTTTTAATACATTTGATTATAATAAGAACTCTTGCGATCTTTTACTTCGTCCATAATCTCTTTTAATTGTTGTTTACGTAAAATCTCAGTTTCAGATAAAGATTTTTTCTGAAGAGTAATCGTAAAAAAGAAAATATGAAAAGTCATAAATGAATTCCTCCTTTCGTAAAGGAATTACAGGTGACTACTGTAAGGACTTTGGCGCTCCTTTACTTCATTCATAGCCTTTTGAATGTGTTGATCGTGCAAAATTTCAGCTTCAGAAAATGAATTTCTTTGAATGGTAATCGTTAAAAAGAATACTCGAAAAGTCATTGGATATTTGCTCCTTTCTTTAATAAATCGTGTAAGAGACTAAAAAATCGCACAAAAAAGCCACGGGAGGATACAGTTCTCCTGTGGCAGGGCATGAAAAAGCCACAAGAAAGTATACGACCTCCTGTGGCGAATTTGTTAGTTAAAGAAAATAGGAAACGATTTTTTAATTCTCCATTAGGTTGGTCGAATTCATATTTAATTGTAAAACAGATGCGGCATGTAATTTTAATTTCATCATTTCATTCGACCTCCTTTTAGAATATTTTTCTTACGTTAGTAAGTATATACAATTAATGGATAATTGTAAACATAAAAAATGAAAATTTTTAATTTTGATGAAAGTGCGTATATTTCGAAAGGTGATTTTAATAAAGTGACGTATTCATTATGGGAAAAGTGAAACGTGTTTTTGTAAGTATTCTTGTAGATTCATTAGAAAATTAAGCTGAGCGGAGAGATGGACGATGAAAGTGGAGTTGTTTTATAAGGTGGCCTATCACCGAGTGTATGACCATTATTTACCTAAATTACTGCAAACAATTGGGCACTTAAATGCAGAAGAGTTGTGGAAACAGGGAGAGTCAGCGAATTCTATCGGTGGTATTGTACTTCATATTTGTGAGCATGTAAAAAGAAATAGCATTCGTTATTTGAATCCGAATATACATTTTGAAAAAGGGATTGAAGAGTATTTTCCAATTATGTATTTTAGTCCAGAAAAGTTATATAAAACTGTACAAGAGACATTTGATGAATGGAAAAAAGAGTACGTTAAAGCTTGTAATGAAAATACTCATATAGACATGCATAGCTTGTTTCATTTAGTTGAGCATACAAGTTATCATTTAGGACAGGTGGTAGATCGAACAAAATTATTAAAGGGTAGGAAGATGAATTTCTGTCAAAATGGTTTAAACGAAAAGAATTTGAGGTTATGTATAGAAAATACAAGAGTTTTATAAATAGTTTATAGAGAAGTATCATCCTTTAAGGTATGATACTTCTTTTTTTGAAAGAATTTATGGAAAAATATTGAATAGAAATATATTCTTGTAATATGGTTAATTACACGAGTAATAAACCTATGAACCGAAAGTATGAATCCAACACTTGAATCAAATAAGTTAATATACATATAAATTGTAGAAACCATCGAAGTAGATATTTTGAAGGGAATACTACTTGAAGAAGAACTGACTCCATCAACAAATCAAATTTGCAAAGATGCTACAAATCACTTTAGAGACAACGATGAAAGGAGTAAATCTATTAGTCGATGAAGGATTTTATATAAAAAAGAGAGGGACTGGAATGTTTGTTGCAAAGGGAACAAAGGATGCTATTTGGGTGGAAAAAATATAAAGTGAAACTTTAATCAGTGGGGGGGTATTCATCCCCCACTGATTACCGGCCCTCACCAATCGGGCTTTTACGGGTAGTTGATCCCCCGTCTAACTTCTTTGCTTCCGCTGAATTTTGAGGTGGGGGCCTTACTGCCCGTTAATGCGGGATAAAAATTTATTTTTGTTAAGAAAGGGCGACTGTGACATGCTTAAATTTCAAGGGAAATATAACGAAGCAAAAGTGTTCACAAACAATATTGAAGAGACTGCAGCAGGACAAATCATTGATCTTTGTAACCAGGAATTTGTGAAAGGAAGCAAAATTCGCATTATGCCTGATACACATGCTGGGGCAGGATGCACAATTGGAACAACAATGACAATTCACGATAAAATCGTACCTAACCTGGTAGGAGTAGATATTGGTTGTGGAATGGAAGTTGTGGTAATTAATAAGAAAAAAGATGAAATTAATTTTGATTATTTAGATGAAACCATTCGTAAATTTGTACCAAGTGGTTTTAACATTCGGGATAGTAGGCATAAATTTTCGAAGTTAATTGATTTTCGAGATGTAAGAGCACCGTTCGCATTACAACGTGCTCAAAAAAGTATTGGTACGCTCGGTGGAGGAAATCATTTTATTGAGCTTAATGAAGATGAAAAGAAAAATATATATATTGTAATTCATAGTGGATCACGTAACTTAGGTAAACAAGTTGCAGAATACTACCAAAATTTCGCTTATGAGCAACTGATGAATGTGAAATCGATTAAAGATGAGATTGTTGAAACTTTGAAAGTAGAAGGTAGAGAATCAGAAATTCAAGGTGCATTAAAACAAATTAAGAAACCTGAGATTCGTAAAGAATTAGCATATTTAGAAGGTCAAGACTTTAAAGATTATATGAATGACATGAAGATTGCTCAAAAGTATGCTGAGTTAAATCGAAAAGCCATGATTGATGAGATTGTAACAAGAATGGGTTGGAGAGTAGTGGATCAATTTACTACAATTCATAACTATATAGATATGGACAATATGATTCTAAGAAAAGGTGCTATCTCAGCTCAAAAAGGAGAGCGTATAATTATTCCAATCAACATGAGAGATGGATCGATTATTGCCTTTGGGAAAGGAAACCCCGACTGGAATTTCTCTGGGCCACATGGAGCAGGACGTATCATGAGTCGTAAGAAAGCCAAAGAAGTGCTAAATTTAGAAGATTTTCAGAATACAATGACTGACGTTTGGACGACCTCTGTTGTTCAAAGTACTTTAGATGAAGCCCCAATGGTATATAAACCTATGGATGAAATTGTTGGAAATACTAAAGACGCAATTGATATCAAACATATTATTAAGCCAATTTATAATTATAAAGCTAATTAGCCATTTGTTAAATTTGTATGGGAAATATAAAATTCAGCATTTAGATTATTTCAAAAGGGCATGTAAATGTGGATGGGAAATGAAAATTGAAATAGAGCGCTAAACAATTTAGAAAAGTTTTTCGTGAATTTTCATAGAATTGATGTTCTTGTCTTAATTGAAGGGAGAAGAGGAAATGCGCACTATATTACTTTTTCTAGAGGGGATACAAATAGATGAAATTGAAGCAATTAGAAAAAAGCATGATCCTTTATTCGGATTAATTCAACCACATATTACACTTGTATTTCCTTTTGAAAGTGCAATTTCTAATGATGAACTCAGGACACATATAGCCCGAAAATTGGAAGGGGTTCATCCAATAGAAATTGAGCTTATTGATTGCATAAGTCATGAAGGTAATTATTTGCTCCTGCGTGTTGAAAAAGGAAGGGAACAGGTAAGAAAGTTACATGATGAGTTATACAAAGGACCTTTAGCGGAATTTTTGCGAAGTGATATACCCTATATACCACACGTTACAGTTGGGCGAAAAGAAAATGAAAAACTGGCAATGAAAATTGCGGAGAAAATGCCGAAATTAAGCATGAGATTGCAATGTATAATTGAAAAACTAACTGTTGAACGTATTGGAGAAGGTGGAGAATCGATAATAGAATTTGAAATACAACTTCAAAAATAAAAAAGAGATACTATTTAGTATCTCTTTTTTGATTGCTTTTTCATATATATGTGTTAAAATGGAAAAACGCTCATTGTTTATTTTTTATAAAAACTCAATAATTATCCAATTTAATTATAACAAATCAATTGCTTGTTTGTCAAACTTTTTATTGAATTTTTTTATTGCATAAAACAATGAGCATCAGAACGATCAGTTGATAAGGAGTGGCGATATGGAAAAAACAGGTCAAGAATGGAAACAGGAACAACATCGTGTGAAAGAAGTAGTGGGGAAGATTGAAAAACATATTGATACATTAGAGCAATACGCAAGTGCATCAATCAAAGATGTTGTTCAGATTCGAAAACATTTTTGGGACGATGTAACAGTGAACGTTGATAATACAGAAGAGGCTATTGAAACAGCAGCAAGCATTAAACAACAAGCAGAGTTATTATCTGAACGAGAGCAAAGTCATCGCCAGGCTTATAATCAACTAAAAGGTTTAAAAAGATTACAACAATCACCATATTTCGGAAGGATAGATTTTTTAGAAGACGGTGAAAAAAGTGAGGATGCTATTTATCTTGGTATTCACTCATTCTACGATGAAAATACAGAGCAATTCCTTGTATATGACTGGCGAGCCCCTATATCAAGTTTGTATTATGACTATTCTGTAGGAAGAGCAAAATACGTGGCACCTAAAGAGACAATTTCGGGTGAAATGACATTAAAAAGGCAATATGTTATTCGGAATGGTCAAATTATAAGTATGTTTGATACAGGAGTTACGATTGGCGATAAATTACTACAAGAAGTATTAGGAAATAACGCTAATACACAAATGAAAAGCATTGTTTCAACAATTCAAAAGGAACAAAACCAAATTATCCGGAATGAAAAAAGTCGTTTACTTGTTGTGCAAGGAGCTGCAGGAAGCGGTAAAACATCGGCAGCGCTTCAACGCGTCGCATATTTATTATATCGTTATCGAGATACATTACATGCTGATCAAATCGTTCTTTTTTCTCCGAACTCGATGTTTAATAGTTATGTATCTACGGTATTACCGGAACTTGGTGAAGACAATATGAAGCAAACGACATTTCAAGAATACTTAGAGCGTCATATTGATAAGAAGTTTGAATTAGAAGATCCATTTACACAAATGGAATATGTACTGACAAGAATGGAAGAAAAGAGTTATGAAACACGATTAGAAGGAATTAAATATAAAGCAAGCTCGGATTTTATTGAAGTAGTAGATCAGTATGTGTCTTATTTAAAACGAGAAGGTATGTTATTTAAAGATATAAAATTTAGAGGGGAAGTATTAATTTCTAAAGAACAAATGAAAGAAAAATTTTACGAATTTGATTCTTCGGTGCGAATTCCGAATCGAATAAAGTTGATTTCTGAGTGGTTGTTAAAGGAGCTGAAGGAACAAGAAAAAATAGAGAGAAAAGAACTTTGGGTGGAAGAAGAAGTCCAGCTATTAGATAAAGAAACATACGCAAAAGTTCATCAGAAATTACAGCAAAAACAAGAATATTCCGATGGTACGTTTGATGATTTTGAACGTGAACAAAATATGTTAGCGGCTATCGTTGTGAAAGAACATTTTAAGCCGCTCCGAAGACGTGTGAAAAAATTACAATTTATTCATACACCAGCATTGTATCTACAGTTATTTAAAGATCCCGAGTTTGCTAAGCAACTTGTAGAAGAAAATAAATTACCACGAAGATGGAATGAGATATGTGAAGAAACAATTGAAAAAATACAAGGTTTTTATATGTCATATGAGGATGCAACACCTTATTTATATATGAAAGATCAACTGGAAGAATTGCAAAGAAATACATCAGTGCAGCACATATTTATTGATGAAGCACAGGATTATTCTGCATTTCAATATACATTTTTGAAACGAATATTTCCTCATACAAAAATGACAATACTAGGCGATTTTAATCAGACTATTTATGAACATGCATCAGAGAATGAATTTTCACAATTAAATGCATTGTATGGGGAAGAGCTGAGTGAAAGGATCGTTCTTAAGCGTAGTTATCGCTCCACAAAACAAATTATTGAATTTACGAAGCAGTTGATTACAGATGGGCATGAAATTGAACCGTTTCAGCGTGAAGGCAAACAACCGATTATAACGGAAGTGAAAGAAGGGAAAGAGCATCATAAAAAGATTGTGGATCAAATCGAACAGTTGAAGCAAAGTGGACACAAAACAATTGCAGTAATTTGTAAAACAGCGGAAGAAAGTGAAGAAGCGTATCATGCTTTACAAACATCATTACAAGTTCGTCTCATTAAGAAAGAAACGAGTTCGTTTGATACAGGTATTTTGATTATCCCATCGTATTTATCGAAAGGGGTAGAGTTTGATGCGGTTATCATCTATGATGCATCAAAGAAAAAATATAGTAAAGAGAGTGAACGTAAATTATTTTATACTGCTTGTACGCGTGCGATGCATGAGTTATGCATTTATTCTGTAGGGGAAATGAATGCATTTTTACAGTCTGTTCATGTAACTAAAACACATTCATCGGTTGTGGAATAAGACTAGGGTGATTAATTAATTTCTTCTTTTACTAACGGGTGCGTTTCTACAATAAGTGGAGACGCATTTTTCTTATTGTGCTAACGGGGCAGGTTAATTGAAAAAGCCTTTTATAATAGTAGTACAATCTTTTCTTTTATAAGCCAAAATAACGAACATACTTCGTATGAAGTTTCTGGACCCCAGCACAAAGCACAAAAAACTCGCCAAAAATGGACGAGTTTTTTGTGTTAGAACAATTATTTGCGAAACAGACATTTTCTATAATAACCTTTAACACCAAACTATGATTCTATAGGGTGTGGTTTGGGCCGGGATACTTTTTGTGGCAGGTCCATAGATAACAATTAGATTTCGGTTTGTAGGGTTTCTTGAGTAGGGTTGCCCATTTGTTAATACTATTTGGGTATATGGAGATATATTTAATTGTAATCGTCCATCACTACTTTTCAGTTGACTATCAAAATAATCTACTTTTACATTCTGATAAGCGATATCTTTTACCATTACAAGTGCTCGGTATTGTGGCGGGTATATAAGAGGAACAGGTGCATTCCCATCATAATATCCAGTCACTTTATCTCCTACTGACACCACTACATGGTCTACAAAGTAAGTTGTGGGTGAAACGACGAAGTTTACTATAGTCCCCAATCCGTTTTCTACAGACATTAATTTATAGCAGCCTTCTTCTTCGGCATTTTGCCCTACAATGAAATCACTAATCATAGTGACGGTCCCATGAAAAGAATTAAAATTTATCATTTTCATACCTCCATTGATTTAAGGCAGGCGGTGTACCAATAATCCCCCGAAAAAACAGTAAGTAATTACTTTGTGTACAATATGTAGGTCAAAACCTATATGACTGTGTGGATGCCCATAGAGGTTAGGAAAATGTGATATATAGTGAGAGTAAGGGCTCAATTGTTCCATAAAACCAGGTAAGAGCTAACAATTTTGTAAGGTTTACAGGGGTGATTACGAAGAAATTGCTATTAGTTGGTGTAGAGGTATGCCAACTAATACACAACAATCAAATATTTAACTAACAGGTGCGTTAGTTAAAGAAGACGTACAAAAGGAACAAAAAAATTGGTTCTTTTCTTTTTTAATGATATGCATTTTATTGAGTTTCTTTCCTTTGTAAGTCTTAGTAAAAAAACCTTGCTTTTTGATAAAAGTAAGGTTTTTTTATTGAATCATATATTATGAAAATAATCAATTGAAAATAGTATATAGACCAATACAAGTACAAACAAAGATTGCAGCTACTATGATTTTCGATGTCTTTTTCAATTTTGATTAATGTTTTCTTAATAATAAATTTATTTTGTTGTACGCAATAAAGCCCCAATAGCCCCGCAAAAACCGTGATCTTGTAAGAAGATAGGTTTTTTATTTTGATACACAGTATAATTACCTATAATTCCTTGCAGATGTGTATTGTTTGATAGTGTAGATCCAATATAAACGATATGATCCATATCTTTTGCTTCTGCAAATTGAAGGCTTAGTGCAGTAACTACTTCACCAACAAGGCCTTGAAGGGTGGCGAGTAAATCGGACTTGTTATAATCCGCTCCGCTGATAGCAGCTTTTCCGAAATTACTGGCTGTTAAATTGCTATCAATAGGGGAGAGAACGCCACTATAAATATCTCCAACTGTAATATCAAGATTCCGCCTAGTTCCTAGTTTTGTATGCTGAATTACTTCTTCAAAACGATCGATGTTTGTTAATAGTTTTGATAACCCCATGATAGTGCCTCCGCCTATACCTGTTCCTCCAGCGCGAATATACTTGTTGTTATGGACATAATGAATCGACGTACCTGTACCGATATTTGTTAAAACAAAGTTATTTATGGAATGCTTTTCTGTGTCAATGAGATAATGAACACCTGCAAGCGTAGCATCAAATTCGGCTAGGCACTCTATTTTATATTTTTCTAAAAATAATGTTTGTAACTGCTCAGCTCTACCACCAGTTATAGACAGTCTATTTATATATTTATTGTCATTTAACCAATCTTTAATTTTGTTTTGTTCATGAGAGTAAAATTTTTTAAAATGTAATTCATTGTCTTCGTTAAAATAAGCAATTTTTGTTAGTGTTCCACCAGCATCAATACCAACCGCTTTTTCCATTGTTATGCTCCTTATAACAGTATAGTTATAGATTGTTTTTTATATTGAAAGGTTACAGGTGAATCTTTATCCCGCTATTCGCGGGGAGTAAGACTCCCACCTCAAGATTTAGAGAAAAGCAAGGGAGATAGGTGAGGTCTAACCATCGGTAGGAGATAAAGAAACCCCTACTGATGGAAGTTTCACTTTATTACAGTATTTTAATTGGACATATAAATTAATAGTTTTTCTACTTTGACAATCGTTTCCCCATTTACAGAAGCTAATCCTTTGCCAAGAATAAATCCACGTTTGTTCCGTACAACTTCATAATGTAGGTCTAACTTGTCTCCAGGTCCTGCAGTTCCTATAAACTCTACTCCATCTAATGAAGAGAGAAATCCTAGTCCGTTGGATGCCTTTGTTCCAACAAAGGCACCGAGTTGCGCAAGAGCTTCTACAATTAACATATGCGGCATTGTTATCTGAGTATCATTCATAAACCATTCATGATTTGTAATCAATTTATACCCAGTGACTGATTTTTCGGGTTCAATTTCCGTGATTCCATCAATCATTAAAAATGGATAACGATGAGGAAGAGTATCTTTAATATTTGTAGTATCCATATGTAACCTCCTAATTTATATTACGTATGTAATTTCCAAGCGGGAATAAGGGAATCGAATTTGAACACATAACTTAAGAAAATATGAAAAATAATGTAGTAAAAAAGTGTTAATCCGTATGTAGATAACCAAAGTATACCATCCCACTGCAGAAAAGAAAGCAATAGAGTGATTCCGATTGGGAAAGGTATGACAATAATAAGCCACATCGGTGAATTCAATTTTTCAGTAAGAGCGCCTGCTGAAACAACTGCAAGGCCAATAAAAAAAGGTTGCTACAATTCTAAACGGTTGAACAATGTGTAATCAGATAAGAAATAAGAAAATCCAGTAATTGAAACAGCAACGATAAAACAAATCCAATATTTGATACGGATCCATCCTTTCCAATAAAAATAATAATCCCCTGCTAAAGATAAGCAGGGGAAGAGTAATTAATTTCTGACTAAAGTAACTGCTTCTTCTTGGGAGAAGATTCCACTATTCTTAATGTTTTCAACTACTTGTTGTAATACTTTTTTATCTTGAACGAGTGCAATTCGAACGAATCCTTCACCATGCGGCCCAAAAGCATGACCTGGTGTTACAACGACATTCGCACGGTCCATTAATGCATAAGCGAAGTCTAATGAAGTCCAACCATTGGGTATTTCAGCCCATATGAACATACTACCAGCTGGTTTATCAACGTGCCAACCGAAAGAGGCAAAGCCATCAACTAAAGTATCTCTTCGCTCTTGATAGATGGTACGATTTTTTTCACAGTATGCGTCACCTTGACGAAGAGCAACTGCAGCAGCTTTTTGAATTGGTAAGAATACACCATAGTCTGTGTTCGATTTAAATTGTGTTAATGCACCTACAATTTCTGCGTTTCCAATCATATACCCGATGCGGCTACCAGCTAAGCTGTAGCTTTTTGATAAAGAATTAATTTCAACGCCAACTTCTTTCGCGCCAGGAACAGATAAGAAACTGATTGGTTTCTTTCCATCGTAATAAAATTCTGCATAGGCGAAATCATGCACTACAATGATATTGTGTTGTTTTGCGAAGGCGATGACTTCTTTGAAGAAATCTTCATGTGCCATTGCTGGAACTGGGTTTCCAGGGAAGTTTAATATCATCATTTTTGCTTGTTTAGCAATTTCCTTAGGAATGTCTTGTAAGTTAGGTAAAAAGTCATTTTCTTTTTTTAAAGGCATGAAGTAAGGCTGTGCACCTGCCATTTGAATGCCTGTTTCATATGCTGTATATCCAGGATCAGGTACTAAAATAAGGTCACCTGGATTTGCAAAAACCATAGGTAAGTGAACGAGTCCATCTTGGGAACCCATCAACAATAAAACTTCATTGTTTGGATCTAATTTGACATTGTGGTTATTGTTGTAATATTCAGTTACTGATTCGTGAAACTCTTGAATACCAGTTAAAGTATAACCGTAATTTTCTTTGCCGCTTGCGGTATGTACCATAGCTTCTCTTACAATATCAGCAGGAGGCATATCTGGATTGCCGATACTTAAATCAATCATTTTGTGACCTGCTGCAATTTTTTCTTTTTTATAGGCTGCTAATTCACTAAATATAGAAGATTGAAATGCTTTCATTCTGGTTGCTAACGTATAAGTCATCAAAACCCCTCCTAAAAACTGTGTTTTCATTTCTGTAGTTTGTGTATTCTTTTATTATTCTGAAAACACATAATTATATTTTATCACTTTTTAATAAAAATATAAAACTAAGTTTTTAAGCTGCAATTTTTTATATGTAGTTCAAAACATTGTCGTGTAAATAGAAAAAGAAGGTAATACTAAAAATATGAATTTGATAATGAGATAAAGAGGTGCTTAAGATGAAACAGATTCCAATTGGCGTATCAAATCGGCATATCCACCTGACAAACGAAGATTTAGAAAAACTTTTTGGAGAAGGATACGAGCTAACGGTTGCAAAAAAACTTTCACAACCAGGAGAGTTTGCAGCGAAAGAAACAGTAACGATTAAGACTGAAAAAGCAGAAATCTCAAAGGTCCGTATTCTTGGTCCTATTCGGAAGTTTACACAGGTTGAAATTTCAAAAACAGATGCACGTAAGTTAGGAGTGGATGCTCCGATTCGAGCATCAGGTAATATTGATGGAACACCAGGAATTACTCTTATTGGTCCAAAGGGTTCTTTGGAAATTGAAAAAGGGGTAATCATCGCTGAGCGCCATATACATATGACGTCTCAAGACGCTGAGAAATTTCAAGTGAAAGATGGACAATATGTAAGTGTTAAAGTAGAAGGAGATAGAGGATTGATTTTTAATCAAGTGTTAATTCGTGTGAAAGATTCGTACGCGTTAGATATGCATATTGATACAGATGAAGCCAATAGTGGAAATATAACAACAGGAGACTTAGGTCAGATCTTACAATAAGAGAAAAATCCATCTCAATTTTGAGATGGATTTTACATGTTCGATACTTGGGAAGTATTTTTACTTGTCTGCTTTTGTTTTGATAAAGACATAAAAATAATGAATAATGAAATTACGCCAAAAATAAGCACCATATACTGCAACCCAATTGTATCTAAGAAGAATCCCGTTCCAAGTAAGACGATTTGGAACATTACCCTTTCAAACATATTACGGAATGAGAAAAGACGTCCATGATAACTTTTTTCAACTTTTGTTTGGAAAATTGTTGACATGATAGGGAAGAAACAGCCAACGCTAAATCCAAATAGACCAAATGATACAAGTGCCATCCATTTCACATCACTAAAGAACAGTGAGAGATGTGCAAAAGCAGTACAGAAGGCGAAGAAATAAAGTAATTTCTCAGGTGGGAAATGATCAGATAAACGCTTAATTACAAAAGCTCCTAACATAAAAGCCACACCTTCAATTGTATAAATAAACCCTTTAATTGTCGGATCATGTTGCATTTCGCTAATATTAATAACCATTAAATTGAAACCAGCGATGAACAAAAGGGGAATAATACTTAAAATAAGTGCCCGAAATGCCACGGGGATTCCTTTTAATATCCGAAATACTTCCATAAAGCTATTATCTTTCGCTGCTTTTTTACTTGATGTATTTGATTTTTGATCTTCAAATTTCAGGAAAAAAGTCGAAAGGAATAGTAAAGCGTATGCTGCCATTGAGAATGCGTACATGTACTGTAAGCTCATAACGACAAGAAGAACACCACCTAGTGAGGTTCCAGCAATACGAGCAATTGTTCCAATATTCATATGTACACCATTCATATGTAAAAGTTCATGTTCACGAACAATAAGCGGGATAACAGATTGCAATGCAGGAAAATAAAAGGCTGCTGAAATTTGAAGGGCAATCATAAAAGCAATCATAAAGGCGATACTTTCATATTGAATAGCAAAGAACATAAAGATAACACTGATAACACGACCGAAACCAGCATAAAGAAGGACTTTCTTTTTTTCGTATTGATCGATAACACGACCAGCCATCGGACCAACAAGAACACCAGCTAATAATCCGATAAATAAAATAACCGACTTCATAAAATCAGAAGGTACATATTTCTGCATAAACTCTAGATTGCCAAGAATTCCAAGCCACAAACCGAGCCCGGCAATAAACTCACCGATTAGAACAATCCAGACATTTTTATTACGCCACATAACAAAACCTCACAGTCTTTTAAAATAGAAAAAATCGTATATAAAGCCTCCTTTTTAATACATGAATTACAAACGTCTTTTTTAGAGTCAGAGTCTATATTACGTGTTTGATAATGAAAGTTCAATCTTTTTGATTTGGGTAAAACTTTGTTTTTATAAGGGTGAAAATTAAAGTTTACACATTAGAAAATAAATTGGAATAATTTTAAAATGTATGTGGGAGGGATACCTATGATACAAACATTTTTTAAGAAATTGTTTGATCAGTTTTTACAGGAGCAGGAAGAGGAAATAGTAGCGAAACTTTGTTTTTGGGTTGTCTATTATTACATATCAGTCCCTAAATGTATTGTGAACTCTAGTGGTAATTTGGTACATATGAATCAAACACACGAAGATTATACATATGATACAATTGAAGATTTTTTGCGGGAGTATAGTGGGAAAACGAGAGGAGCGTTCTATTTAGGAATTGAAATATACTATATAAAATTTGAAGAAATGATTAGAGAGAAGTGCCGTGAAATGATTTATGCGCATTACTTTCCGCGTTTTATTAATAGACGCTCGTTATTATGTAAAGAATTATTAAGAGAAATGGGAGTGGGTAAAACAGAAATTGAATTTGGGAGTTTCGATACATTGATTTTTAATCATTGTGTAGAGACAAAGGATTGGGTTAATGAGTATGAAGAGAATGTGTTAAAAAAATTATTCGTATTGTCACTTCCCTTTATCGTACAAGCATATAGTACGAATGTACATGAATATATGAAGCAAGAGGAAAATCAGAAGGGAATAGAGCTCTTAGTTCATTGAATAAAGAAGGAATAAAGGGATTTACTTTGTTCTTTACGTTTAGAAAGAAAAGACTTTTTCAGAGGTTAGTTAAAAGAGGATATTTATGTATTCTTGCTGAAAAGAATATGTAAATATATGTAGAAAGAAGATGATCCAGAATGAGTAATGAAGAACTTGTAAAGACTCAGTTTGGTAGTAATGCGGAAAAATATATCAAAAGTCAAATTCATGCAAAAGGATCAGATTTACAATATTTAATTCAGCAAGTGCAACATCATAAAAACTCCCGTCTTCTTGATATAGCTACAGGTGGCGGACATGTAGCGAATACGCTAGCACCATTATTTAAAAGTGTTGTAGCTCTTGATGTAACAAAAGAGATGCTACAAAAAGCGAAAGAATTCATCAGTTCGAATGGACATGATAACGTTACATTTGTTACAGGCAATGCAGAGGAGTTACCATTTTCTAATGAATCGTTTGATACAGTGGTGTGTCGTATTGCAGCGCATCATTTCTCAAATTCTTCACAATTTATCTTCGAAGCACATCGCGCATTAGAAGAAAACGGATTATTTATATTAATTGATAATGTCGCTCCTGAAAATAATGAATACGATACATTTTATAACTTTATTGAGAAAAAGAGAGATCCGAGCCATAGGCGGGCGCTGAAAAAAACAGAATGGATCTCATTATTAGAGAAAAATGGTTTGCAAATGCAATCATGTTACACATTTGAGAAACAATTTGATTTTGATTGGTGGTGTAACATGATGGATGTTCCATTAGAAACACGTTCTAAATTAACGGATTGTATGATGAAAACATCAAATGAAATGAAAAGTTTTTTCAACATACAAATTAAAAATGATAAAGTAGAATCATTTTATACGGAGATGGCACTTTTTGTATGCCGGAAAAGTGCTACACTAAAAAGATAAATTCCTTGCACTCTTCTCTCAGTACGCTATACTTAGTACAGAGAAATAGAGGATTGAGGAGTAATAACAATGATTCGTGTACGTATTGAGGGAACTGAAAAAGAGATTGTTGAATTTTTGGAGAGGATGCCTGAAATTCCTGGGTTCGAACAGACACATGTCAGGGAGCCGAGAAAAGGAAACAATCCAAAATATAACGCAAGTAAGAACGTATTAGCATACCTGTCATATAAAAAGATGGAAGCTGCCAGTAAATAGGCGGCTTTTTTATTTTTTACTGTTTCACCGTCTTGTCTTTTTCGCATAATAATAATAGTAGAATATGATGAAGAGGAGTGAGGCGAGTTAATAAAAAATAATCTTTTTTGGAGATTTCGGCACTAATGATGCAGTTACCTTAATGTATGCTGATAAAACATGCCACTCGATATTCTTGGGATTGTAGGAGATTTTAGAAAAATTGTTAAACCCACAAGATTTGGTAATAGGTCTATACAAAGAATCGTTGTCGATTTTAGTTATCAAGCATAAAAAAAGAATTTATGAGAACAATGTTGAAGCCTGATCGTTCTTAGGGGATAAGGCTATAATATTATCGAGGAATAATATGAATTGGAAAAATAATTTATTTTAAATGGGTACAAAACTGTATTAATTTAATTATATAAAAAGGAATACGTGGCATTTAACGCATAACTTATTGAAAAAGTAACATAACTAATGATAAGCAATGATTTCGGATTATTATTTTTGTTTTATAAAATGAAGGAGGTAGTGATATGGCATTTATATGGTCTTTAATTGTCGGAGGTATTTTAGGATGGTTGGCAAGTTTAATCGTTGGTAAAGATATACCTGGTGGTGTAATTGGAAATATTATTGCTGGGATTATCGGTTCTTGGCTTGGGACATCATTGTTGGGTACGTTTGGACCAGTTATCGGAGGGTACGCAATTATTCCAGCGCTAATTGGTGCCATTGTTTTAATTTTTATCGTCAGCTTATTACTACGTGCGATGCGAAAGTGAAATCAGGCAGATCGCTTACAATTGTAAGCGATCTATTTTGTATTATCTGTCCTAATCTGTTATGCTATTGTTATACAATCAGGAGGTGTCAGCATTGAAATCATTTACAGTAAACTTTCATCAAGAAGACAATGCAAAAGCAACAACAGTACATAAATTAAGTGAAGAAGACTTCAATAAAGCAACAGAAAACGGTACTCGTCATCTATTTGATTTAGATACAAATGTCGGTTTCTTTGTATTCTTTGATGCAGAAGATGCAGAAGGAAATGAACAATACTTAATGTTGCAATATGAAGGTGATCACGAAGAACCAAGTGCTTGCTACGGATTTGATTTGAAATTATTCTATCAATTTTTAGCGCTGTACTTAAATGATCTTGAGTTCCAAGGTGAAACAGATGAAGAAGAGGAAGAATATGGTCCGATTCATCATTTAGCTCATTTACTTTATCATATCGTTGAAGATGGAAAAAGTATTGAAGTATAACTACATATTCGGGGCTGCTCTTTAATAGGGCAGCCTTTTTAATTTGAATACATTTCATACATTCGTGTCTTATTTTTATCGTGTTACCTTAAATTTCAGCAAAAAAGAAGTTAGGCGGAAGATAAACGGTCTGTAAAAGTCTGCTAGGTATGAGTTCATAATCAGTAAGTGATAATTACAAATCCTAATTGATTTAAGTCTCATTTTATGGAGGATTAAATTCGTTCAGGAGAGAAGTGGAATATATGTTAGAGGATTTTTTTAGGATGTAAAATGATATTAATTCGGTTCGAAAAGCAGTGCAATGGATTGAATACAAGGGTGAGTGCTAAAACTTAGGAGGCTGCAAGTATGAAAACTCGTATGAAAATGGTAACGTGCTTTCTCGTATTAATATGTATGCTAGCTCTAACAGCTTGCAAGGGTTCTGATGAACAGAAACCAACTACGCAAACACCTGAGAAGACTTCCGAAGTGGAACCGGATTCTTCTCCTGATTCAGCTGAAAAGAAAAATGAAAACTTATCTTCAGATAAATCAACAACAACAGATTCCGAATCAAAGCCACAAAATCCATCAAACTCATCCATAGACTCAAAAACAAGTAGTCAAATTAAGAACTTATTAGAACAAGCTAAACAAGGAAAAGTGCCAAATGTTTCATTTGCTGCACATACAGGGGATATTGAAGAAGTTGAAAAGGCATGGGGGGAAGCTGATAAAACTGAGCCAGCAGGTAAAGGCATGTATGCTACTTATACGAGTAAAAATGCTGTCATTGGATTTAATAAAGGATCTCAAATTTTTGACGTTCGTTCAAACCATCCAGAACTTCGAACGCTTACTTTACAGGAAATCGAAAAAGTTTTAGGTAAACCAATGTCGACTAAGGTAAATGGGAATGACAAAATATATATTTATAAAGCGAATGATCAATTTGAATTAAAATTTGTTATCCCTAATTCTACTGGCAAAGTGGATCATATTTCTGTATTCTCCCCAGAGGACAGTATTAATAATATGGCAGGATAATAGATATAAGAAAAAGAGCTGTTCTGTTATAAGGACAGCTCTTTTGATTTGTTCCGCTCTACTGAATAAACAAAGTAAGTTTGAACGATTCCACCGATTAGTAATAAGCAAGCACAAATATAGAATAAGGTGCTGCCGCTTACATGACTTAATATAACTGCTCCAAGAACAGGTCCGCACGTTCGAGAAATGTCCCAATGTATTCCGTAAATAGAAAAATACAATCCACGCATGTGACTCGGTGCGATTCCTGAAACAAATCGGAGTAAATGATTTAAAGCAATGCTTTCACCAATTGTAAGGAAAAGCAATGTAAAGAAGAGCGACCATAATGTTGTGGAATAACCATAACCAATGGCCGCCAACGTATAACAAATATATGAAATCACGATTATTTTGGGCATTGAAAATCGTTCAGACCATTTGACAAGGCCAACTTGGAGTATGATTTCCATGATTGCTTTACAAGTTGAGATGAATGCAAGAACGAATAAGAAATTTGGAAAGATATCTTCTGCAAATACGCGATAATTTGTTTCCATTTGGGCGTAGAAAAAGCTAATCGGAAGAGTAGATAACATAAGTCCAAATACAGCATAGTGCTTAAAGATAAATGTCTTCCGCGTTGTTACTTGTGTAGATTTTTTATTCGCTTGAATCATAGGAGCCGTTTCCGGAAGCTGTGTCCATACGAGAATGGCATACAAACTAAGAGTTACAGCTTGAATGAGAAATAAGTATTCAGGATGACTGCTATAAAAAAAGGCACTAATTAACGGACCGATTACAGCACCAACAGCTCCTACTGTTTGAAGAACAGCGAATATTTCAGCTTGCTGTTCTGGCGCAGTTAAATCTGCAATTTGAGCACGCTGAGCAGGAATGTATAAGGAGCGGCCAATACCATTCATCACATATAACAAAGCAAAGAAGGGGACTGATGCAGCAAAAATAAACCCGCCAATTGCAATTGCCTGCACGAACAATCCCAGTAACATAATTTTCTTTCTGCCGTAGCGATCCGTTACGCCTCCAGCGATGATTGTGAACACAATATCAGAAAGTGGTTGTAATCCAAACAGAAGCATTGTAAGGATTACATTACCTTCTAATGCTTTATTGACATGTACAATAAAAATGATTGCTAACATAGCCTCAGTTGTTCTAGTTAATAACTCGCCCAATAATCGAATCCAGATTGGTTTACTATAACGTTTTATGAGATGATTCATTCTTTATTTCCTCCTTTCTATATGGAAATCTTAAGATAGAAGCAAGAAATGAAAAAGGGTAGAATGAAAGAATAGAATTTTTCACCTTTTAGGGGGATGGGTATGGTTATATTAGATCAGTATGTCCAGCTGTGGCTCCAATATGGAAAAGGGAGAACAGGGGAAGAAAAAATAGAAATATCACTACAAAACATATCGGAAACGTTATTTTGTACCGATCGCAATAGTAAATTTATTATAAAAAAATTAGAAGAGCTAGGTTGGATTTGTTGGTTTCCAGGACGCGGAAGAGGGAATCGGTCAAAGTTATCGTTTCAAAAAGATCCTATTTCTTTAATTTTAGAAAAGGGGAAAGAGATAACGAAACAGGGGGATGTAAAAGGCGGGAAAGAGTTTGTTGAGCAATACATTTTGTATTTTTCATCATTGCAAAAGCAATTTCAAAATTGGATAAACTCAATATTTGGTTATCAGATTGAAATAACTACCCAAGGTAGACAAGATGTACTTCGTTTACAAGTTGAAATGAGTCCGAAGATTTTTATGGATCCCGTTTATGCTACGTTGCGTTCAGAATGCCATATGATAAAACACGTATACGACACTCTTGTATATGTTAACGGAAGTACAAATGTAATAGAACCGAGACTTGCATTTCATTGGGAATATAATGACGACCAAAAAGTGTGGACTTTTTATTTACGTAAAGGTGTGCAATTTCATAATGGTAAACGTTTCACAGCTCACGATGTTGCCTACACATTCGATAGATTTATGAATATAGAGGATAATCCGTATGTGTGGATGTTGCAACATGTTGAAAGAATCCATATTGTAAATGAACATGTTGTGGAGATTTACTTACATACCGAAAACAAATTATTATTACATATTTTAGGTTCAGAACAATGTTCTATTATAACGAAAGATGAGGAAGACAATTTAAGCGGAACAGGACCATTTAAACTACGTGAAAATAATGATTCGATCTTTGTCTTAGAAGCGCATAATTCGTATTTTCGTGAACGGCCCTTTCTGGATCGAATTGAGCTTTGGAATGTACCGAAAAGTATGGATGAATATGATGTATTGATGAAGGCTGAGCATAAAGGTATAGAGAGCCCTCATAAAGAACTTTCTAAAATGGAATCAAACGTAACATATGTTACGTTAAATGCAAAAAAACAAGGCCCTTTACAAGAAATCACATTCAGGCAAGCGTTATATAAAATAATTCATAGTAATAAAATGATAGATGAGTTAGAGGGAGAACGCGGTGAGGCAGCGGATGAATTATTACTAGGAAATCGTGCAGCTTGGAGAATAAATGAGGATATCAATCCCCTTCTACAAAAGAGCAAATATAGTGGGGAGACATTATATTTGTATACGTTTAAAGAACAAGATCACGTGGAAGATTCTAAGTGGATTCAAAAAGAATGCGCAAAGTACGGAATTACGATTGAAATACATTTTCTCGATGCACAAAAATTATTACAAGTGGAAACAATTGAACAAGCAGATATCATTCATGATAGTGCTACAATCAGTGAACAAATAGAACTAAGTTTTCTACATATGTTTCTTACAAAAAATAGTTTTATTTATCAGCACAGTCTTATTGATTTTAATGAACAATTAACGATGTTCTTTACAGAAGCTAACATGGAAAAACGAATTACATTGTTACGCAACGTGGAGGACACATTGTTACGTCATCTTCATATTATTCCTTTATATCGTAACAAACAGCACATAAGTACACATGAAAAAGTACAAAATATAAGGATTAATTCTCAGGGATGGATTGATTTTTATCATATATGGTTTAAACCTTGATATAAAAGGGCTCTTTCGGTATTTAATGGAGTACGAAAGGGCCTTTTTGTATGGAATAAAAGTTTGACTTTGAACATTGTTACGCATATTTTTATAAACAACCATTTACAGCGTAACAGTGTTATGTTACATTGCTATTAGGAAGGAGTGTTATACAGTTGAGTACAGATTTAATTTCAAAAAAAGATTTATTGGAACTGACTGGTATTTCATACGGGCAACTATATAGGTGGAAACGAAAGAATTTAATACCAGAAGATTGGTTTGTCAGGAAATCGACTTTTACAGGGCAAGAAACATTTTTTCCGAAAGAAAAGATATTAGAGCGTATTGATAAAATTCAAACGATGAAAGAGGAGTTGTCTCTAGATGAGTTAGCGAATATGTTTTCGCCAAGTGTAACAGAGATTTCTTTAACGAAAGAAGATATAATCCGAAAAGACATTGCCTCAGAACCGGTTGTGCAATTTTTTATAGAACAAACGAATAAACCGGTGGAATTTCAATTTGTTGAAATTCTCTATGTATACATTTTAGAAGAATTACTTCAATCTGGAGAAATTAGTTTAGAAGAAGGCAAGATGGTCTTGCAGGTGCTGCGCGAGCACTATGAAATCATGAAACAAAAGAATAGCGAATTAGTTGTGGTTCGAAAGCTTGGTGTTTCTACATGTTTCTTAGTTTCAAATGTAGATGATTTACTTTTTGAAAAAGGAACAAAGATAGTCGTACGTTTAGCAATCATGCAATATACAGAAGCGTTAAAATCAAAACTATTGTAGTGGGGGAAAAATGATGCGATCAGAAAAATTAATTATAAATGGTTATGGTTCTTCTAATGGTGGGGAGTTTCATAAAGTACAGTTAAATGGAAAAGGGACTGTTAATGGAAATATAGATTGCGATGATTTTGAATGCAACGGGTCAGGTAATGTGAATGGTGATTTAAAAAGTGAACGTACAAGAATTAGCGGTTCTGGCAAAGTTGATGGGAAAGTAGATACTGAAAACATGCGAATTGATGGAAAAGCAACGATTACAAAAGATGTAAAGGCTAACAATTTAAAAATTGCTGGTAAAGGAACAATTGGTGGTACTTTGAAAGGTGAAGAGCTTAAAATCTGTGGGCAAGCGACTATTGACGGTAATTGCGAAGTAGATATCTTTTCGTCAGAAGGACAGTTCACAATCGGAGGCTTGCTAAGTGCAGATGAAATTGACATCGATATTCACGGTACATGTAGAGCAAAAGAAATAGGTGGCCAAACAATTAAAGTAAGGCATAGAGCAACAGCATTTAGTAGACTTTTTAAAACGGTATTTGGATCACATTTAGAAGCTGAATTGTTAGAAGGTGACAATATTGATATTGATTACGTACAAATTCAAACCGTAAGAGGGAACAATGTTACGGTAGGCCCAAATTGTGAGATTGGACTTATTGAATATACAGGAGTTCTTACTGTTGATAAAAACGCGAAAGTAAAAGAAGTTCAACAAGTTTAATTTTTTATGGAGAGAGGAATGGCAATGGAAAAGCGAAATAGTCTAACTTTGAATGGTTCTGGTAGTTCATCTGGCGGAGCTTACAATAAGGTGAAAATTCGAGGCGAAGGAACAATTTCAAATGATGTGAATTGTAATGAATTTAAAGCTTATGGAACAAGTGATGTTCGTGGGGATATGACGACAAATTCTTATATTGTATATGGAGATAGTGAAGTGCAAGGCAGTTTACATGCTGAGTATGTGAAAATATACGGTAATACACAAGTGCAGAATAATTGCCATATAAACAAAACCAAAATTCGCGGAATGCTTGAAGTGAATGGCAAGCTATCTGGAAACTTCGTAGATATTAAAGGTAGTCTTACAGTAAAAAAAGATATTGAAGTTGAAGAACTTTTATTAGCTGGTGGCCTTGAAAGTGAAGGGCTTTTAAATGCTGAAAATATTAACATTATCTTGCGTTATGAAGGAAGTAAAGTCAGAGAAATTGGTGGGAAAAAGATTACCGTACGAAAAAAAGCTAGATTTATCCCCTTTACAAGCCATACTGGTAATCTTCAAACATCAATTATTGAAGGGGATGAAATTTATTTAGAACACACAATAGCTGAAATAGTAAGAGGAAAAAATGTTACTATTGGCCCTGGTTGTGAAATCAGTGTTGTAGAATATCATACGAGTTTTAATCAAAAAGGAAAATCAGTTGTAAAAGAACATAAACATATATAGATGTAAGAAGGAGAGCAAGAAATATGGTTGCGAAGAATAGTAAACTTGGCTTTGTAGTTGCCGGTTTATTGCTAGGGATTTTAATGGCATCAATGGATAATACCATTGTTGTGACAGCGATGGGAACAATTGTTGGTGATTTAGGTGGATTAGAAAACTTTGTTTGGGTTGTATCTGCATATATGGTGGCAGAAATGGCGGGTATGCCGATCTTTGGGAAACTATCCGATATGTATGGTAGAAAACGATTCTTTATTTTTGGTTTAATTGTTTTTATGATTGGTTCGGCACTCTGTGGTACAGCAGAAAATATTACACAGTTAGGTATTTATCGAGCGATCCAAGGTATTGGCGGTGGAGCACTCGTTCCAATTGCGTTTACAATCGTTTTTGACATTTTTCCGCCCGAAAAGCGTGGGAAAATGGGTGGATTGTTTGGTGCAGTGTTTGGTTTATCTAGTATTTTCGGTCCGTTACTTGGTGCATATATTACAGACTACATTAGCTGGCACTGGGTGTTTTATATTAACTTACCGTTAGGGATTCTATCACTTATTTTTATTGTATTCTTCTATAAAGAATCACTCGTTCACCAAAAACAAAAGATTGATTGGTTTGGTGCAATTACATTAGTTGGTGCAGTCGTTTGCTTAATGTTTGCACTAGAACTTGGTGGACAGAAGTATGATTGGGATTCTACTTTTATTTTAAGTTTATTCGCGGCATTTGCTATTTTACTGATTATGTTTATTTTTATTGAAAGAAAAGTGGCAGAACCCATCATATCGTTTGAAATGTTTAAACAACGTTTATTTGGGATGAGTACAATTATCGCCTTATTTTACGGGGCTGCTTTTATGTCAGCTACTGTCTATATTCCTTTATTTATTCAAGGTGTATATGGCGGGTCTGCAACGAATTCCGGTCTATTACTATTACCAATGATGTTAGGATCAGTCGTTACAGCACAGTTAGGTGGATTTTTAACATCAAAGTTAAGTTACCGTAATATCATGATTATTTCATCTGTTATTATGCTTGGTGGATTGTTCTTATTAAGCACATTAACACCAGAAACAAGCTGTGTATGGTTAACTATTTATATGATTATTATTGGTTTTGGTGTAGGTTTCTCATTCTCGGTATTAAGTATGGCTGCAATTCATAATTTCGGTATGAACCAGAGAGGGGCAGCAACCTCAACAAGTAACTTTGTTCGTTCATTAGGGATGACACTTGGAATTACAATCTTTGGTATGGTTCAAAGAACAGGTTTTCAAGATCAACTAAAAGAAGCGTTTAAAGGAATGGGAAGCGGAATCAATAGCAATGTGCTAGGAGATTCAAGAGCGATCCTTTCAGAAGGGACAAGGTCTCAAATTCCGCCTCAAATATTAGATAAAATTATTGAAGCACTTTCGAGTTCTATCGTTCATACATTTATGTGGGCGTTAGTTCCAGCAGGTTTAGCATTCGTATTTATCTTCTTTATGGGGAATGAGCGAATGGTATATAAGAAACAACAAGAAAATATAAAAGCAGAGACATCAAAAGCATAGAAAATGAAAAACTCCTTTCTAGATTAGAAAGGAGTTTTTCGTATGTAACGTTATAAATTAGCCTTCGATTACTTCGTATTCTTCGTCTGCTAATAATAAAATTTGTGTTTTTTTGCCTTTGTTTTGTACTTCAATTACATCGTATGTACCTAGGTCTCTTAATTTATTTTGAGAAACGTTTACCATTACTTCAATAGAATCGATTAAAATATCTTCTTCCATATATGATTCAGGCAATGCCATATCCTCTGTATCTAATACACACTCGTATAGATTTTGCAAGTCAGCAGTAGTCGGATTTTGCTCCTCCACATCAATGATGTTTTTTACTGCTTCCATATTTTCTTCTTTTGCTTGATATACTTTAATTTTAGCCATTGTTTCATTCTCCTTTATAACGTAATCGTAGAGGCTACAGTTTATTATAACGTTTTTTAGTGGAAACATGAAATTGTTTCCTTATTATCATTCTCAATAATAATATTCCCATCCAAAAGTTCGGGTAGGAGAAGTGCTATTCAGTGAAAGCAAAGGAAATTCTCGCTAATTCAAAATCAGTTCGAATTTATTACAAAAGTGTAAGGTTTTTGTAAGAAAAATAGATAAATAGATCAAAAGCTTTCTGATAGTATACGAGGTGTCACATACTATTAAAACTAGAGGTTGAAAACATGAAGAAACTGTTAATAACTTTGATTGCTTTTCTCGTATTATTAGGTCTTTTAATGAATGCCTTTTTAGGTTCTGATTGGGATTTAGCTGAAATGAAGCAAAAATGGGGTAAAGAAAAAATGTATGTTCATATTACGGAGAATGGAAAAGAATATCAGGTAGATAAAGACGATCCGACTTGGAAGCGTTACGAGTATAACGTAATTGCATATGATAAAGATGGAAATAAGACGAATATTAAGTTCGATGCTAATAAAAATTTAAAGCTAAATGCTTTTTTACGTGTGTATGTATTTGATGAACCAAATAGTGAGGGATATAAAGGGATTTCAACATATGAAGAAGTCCAACAAAATGAAATTCCTAAAAAAGCACTAAAGCAGATGGATAAACACTAATATATAAGGATTGTTCATAGATGAAAAGGCAGCATGTATAATTGTACATGCTGTCTTTTTTGTTTTGAAGAAGAAAATAATGGTATGAAATGAAGTTTAGATTTAAAAATGCTTATAATTTAAACAACAAAACATTTTTATCATATTCCTGTAAACACCAATTATATTTATTTAAAATAGTAGGATGAACAGTTTCTTGATCAGTATTCACTTCTTTAAAACCATATTTTTTATAAAAAGCGGCAAGTTCCTCAAAAGGGATACAATAGACATTAGATGCATCCGATTGTTTTGCCTCTTGTACTAAAAAAGAAACGAGTTCTCCGGCTAATTTATTGCCTCTATATAGGGGAAGTATGTAAATACCGCCCATCTCCATAGTATTTTGATCAATACATACTAAACGTCCTAATCCTGCATTTTCTCCATTGTATGTCACAATTGCCACTTTATCTTTTTTTAAATCACTTGGCACAAATCCAACTGATTTATATTGACTGTTAATCCATTCTAAATCCTCTAATGAAGCAAATTTTATTTTTATAAAAATACACTCCTTGAAAAATTCTGATATTTCTATTGTATAAGAAACAAAATGATTTGTAATGAAATAATGGTACTTGATTCAATTAGATATAACTCGTTTAAGAAATTGATTTGATAAGGAAGTTAATTTCTCAACATTCCGTGCATAGAATATAGAATAGTCTAATAATACTTTTTCTTTCTTCACAAGTGTTTTACGTATATAATTTAAAGGTAATTATTCTTTTTTTCGTATACTTATAATAGAATAGAGGTTTAAAAAAATGAGTGTCAAAATCATTACGGATAGTGCGGCGGATTTACCAAAAGAATTGCTGCAAGCTTACGATATAGATTTAATTCCACTCCGTGTATATGATGAAGCAGAAATAGAGTACTTAGACGGAGTAACATTAGAATCAACTCAATTGTTGCAAAAGATGAGAGAAGGCGAAGTGTATAAAACATCACTGCCATCATTAGAAACATTCCAAGAAAAATTTGTTACATATGCAAAGCTAGGTACACCTTGTATATATTTAGCTTTTTCATCGGAACTTTCTGGTACATATCAATCTTCAGTAGTGATTAAAGAAGAAGTAAAAGAAACATATGCGGATTTAGATTTAGAAATTATCGATACAAAGTGTGCTTCACTTGGGCAAGGTCTTGTTGTGTTAGAGGCTGCCAAAATGGCGAAAGAGGGTGCATCAAAAGAAGAAATCTTAAGCCGTATTGCTTTTCTAACAAAACATATGGAGCACATCTTTACAGTTGCTGATTTACAGTATCTGGTAAGAGGCGGTCGTTTAAGTAAAGTAGCTGGATTTATTGGCGGTTTATTAAATATTAAGCCAATTTTAAATGTAGAAGAAGGAAAGCTTGTACCACTTGAAAAGATTAGAGGTAGAAAGAAAGTTTTAGGCCGAATTGTTGATATAATGGAAGAACGAGGAAAAGAACTGAAAGGTCAAACAATCGGTATTACACATGGTGATGATTTAGAAACTGCGAATGCCCTAAAAGCATTAATTACTGAAAAATTTGGTTGTGAAGTATTTATTGTCAATACAATTGGAGCAGCAATCGGGGCACATACAGGACCAGGTGTTTTAACATTGTTCTTCTTAAATGAAGTAGAGTAAAGGATTGATCTTTTGATCAATCCTTTTTTTATACAGTTAAGAATACAGATAATTTAAATGGTATAACATGTTATCATACAAAAATCACCTGAGGTCAATCCCCAAGCGATTTTTTATTATTCATTAATTTGTTTTTTAACAGGCAAAAAGCTCGAAAGGAAAGTAGTGAGAACGAGTATGAATGAAATTCTTTCAGTCGTATCAATCTCTAATCCATTATTCCATTGATATATAAAGGATAACCATGAAAAAATCAAAGAAGTTGAAAATGAACGTGTAGCATTCAAAGACATTTCCTGTACTTATATAAAAAATGAAGAGTGCAAGGGTTACGAAGTTACTTTAGAATTTAAAAATGACACGTTGCAATATAAGAAAAATCCACAGTTAATCGACGATATCTATAAAGTAATTTCTTTATTGCAAGCGGAAAAACCTAACAAAACAATTAGTATAGAGTTTATCAATACAGGAACATCATTCTATGCAAAAGTTTTTCATTTTGACACATTGCAAACAAGAGAGCATATTGAAACCATTGTAAAAACATATTTAGTTGAAGATCCGTATAAATATTAAAGTTTTTAAATTTTGTTCTTAGAAATACAATAATCGCCTATCTATAAATTTGAAAGGCAATTATTAATGTTACTTCTTTAATTAAGTTAGCTCTGTAGAGCAAGAATGTGTATGGTACATCTTTTTTATAAACGGTACGACTTTATTTCAAATCCACAGAATGATAGGTTAATCGTTTTCTTGTTACTTTATAGGTGAGCAAGAAAACGATTAAATACAAAGCAACTGCAACCAACGAGCAATTAATATTTCTTGTTCCTTATTTGGATAGATACGAAATTTATGTTCAGCAATAAAATTGCTAGCATAATCATTTTTTGTTAATCATTGCTTTAGATAGTTTACTATTTCATGAAGTGCTAGAGTGCTAGTGCTTTGTAATCATATCAGCACTTCCGTGTTTTAAGATAGATTGTAATTTATTTGATTAATAAAATTATATAATGGATATATTTTCTAAAAAATGTTATTATTCTCTATGTTATATGGCAATTCATATATGAGGGGATAAAGAATTCTGAAGGGTGGAACTAAAGTGATTAGTGATTTAAAAAATGCAGCCTTATCTTCATTAAAAGGCCGCTGGGGATTAGGGGTAGGAACAACATTTCTTCATTATGTCATTCCTGCAATTGGTATGTATATTATTGGATTATTAGTATTTGTGATGTTTGGTTTATCTCTAGACCTGATAGAACCTGAAGCAGATACAACATCAACTTTTTTTGCTGAATTGTCTCTGTTTATTTTTTGTGCTATTATATTTTTTATTTATATTGCTGTACAAAGCGTAATAAGTTACGGATATTATAACTTTACATTGCGTTTAGCAAAAAAGGAATCTACTACAATTGGTAATTTATTTGAAGGATTTAAAAAAAATAATTTATTTAGATCAATTAAGTTAGGTATCTTACAGGCCATACTTATCTTTTTATGGAGTTTATTATTTATTATCCCAGGTATTATAAAATTTTTCTCATATTCTATGGCTTTTTATATTTTGTTAGAGAATCCAGAATATACGGCAAGTGAAGCAATTAAAAAAAGTAAAGAAATGATGAAAGGTCATAAATTAGATTTATTCATACTTTGGTTAAGCTTTATTGGATGGTTTATTTTAGGTTCTTTTTTGGGAATGTTTACTCTTAATCTCCCGTATCTATGGATCTCTCCATACTACAATACAACAGTATCTCATTTTTACTTAAATTTAGTGAATAGAAACAATACTGTGGAAGAAAAGACAGTTATCTAGAAGAAACAATATTAGCTTCTTATGAATTGTTCTATATAACAGCTAAATTCAATATAATTTTTAATCGTAAGTGAGGGGCACCAGTTCTATTTTCTGTTAAGGTAATTAATTTCTTATCTTAATAGGGTACGGTCAGGAAAATGCGTATTTACAACGGTAAGCCCATTTTCAAGACAATTCCACCGTTTTTAACAACGCTAAGAAAGTTTCAGCGGTCTTAAAGAATCTAACGAGACCACTTTCTCCGAATTAAAATGGTATTCTCCTAGTAAATTAATATGTTCCCAACCTAGAGGTGACATATGGTGCAATAAGTCTTCATTAAAACTATCGGAATTAATAAAATTTCATCAAGTAATATAACTTCCCTGACGTTATCTGTCAGGGAAGTTATATTATAATAAGCTATATCAATAGTGATTGGAGTGTTATTGGATGCAAACAAAAACAGTTTATCTTTATGTATTTAATACAATGTCAGACTGGGAATATGGGTATTTAATTGCTGAATTAAACTCAGGAAGATATTTCAAAAAAGATTTAGCACCTTTAAAAGTAGTTACAGTAGGAGCTAATAAAGAAATTATT